>NZ_JBCOMI010000037.1:0-36052 GCF_040924245.1 Ruminococcus sp. J1101004sp1_RTP21198st1_B9_RTP21198_201120
AGGAGCCGTATGCGGGAAAGCCGCACGTACGGATCTGTGAGGGGCTAAGATTGAGAGGTCTTAGTCTACTCGACTGAAAAATTGAGAAAATCGGAGTTTGAGGAGCATCACCGTTATGATTAGAGAATTACGGAAAGTGGATATAAATAAAGTTGCAGAAATATGGTTAGATACAAATATAAAGACACATTATTTTATCTCTGCTCAATATTGGAAAAGTAATTTTGAGTTAGTAAAAGAACTTCTATTACAGGCAACTGTCTATGTTTACGAGGATAAACAGGAAATACAGGGTTTTATAGGGTTAAGTAACGAATACATTGAAGGTATTTTTGTTTCTGCCGAAATGCAATCTCAAGGTATAGGTAAAATTTTGCTAAACTATGTAAAGGGAAAAAGAAACAAATTAATCTTAAATGTATATCAAAAAAATACACGGGCAATATCCTTTTATCAAAGAGAAGGATTTGAGATTCAGTATAGCGGTTTGGATGAAGCTACTGGAGAAAAAGACTATGTAATGGCATGGCAGCAGAAATAGAAATTCAAGTTTTAGTGTTTGGAAAATTATGACTTAGTGTGCAAGTTGGGAGAAAATATGGTAACGGAAAAAGAGAAAAAAGCATGTCGATTTATTGCCGAATGGCTATAAGATTGTGAGACAGTCTCTGGAAGATGATCTGGAGGGCGAAAAAAAGGTATGTTGGGAGACAGAAATTTTGCAGGATGATGATAGTGGATTTACTTATGAAATCAGCAGGTGTCTGTATTTCGATACCTGTAAGGAACATGGCTATGCAGAGTTCTGCAAAGTATTTTGCAACCATGACTGGTATGCTTATGGAGTATTAAAGCATCATTCGAGATTTATCAGAAAATCGACGATTGCCGAAGATGGAACTGTATGTTATGATACAATCGAGAAAGTAACAGAGAAACATTTTTTATAAAACCGAAAAATTGATTATGGGAGGAAATTGAAAATGGCGAAAGAAGAGAGATTTGAAAAAATATATTCTCAGGGAGCATTAACTACTACTGAGATATGGGTGGATAAGGAAACTGGTGTGAATTATTTATATCATGCATGTGGGTATTCAGGTGGACTGACTCCATTGTTGGACAGAGATGGGAAACCAGTTATTTCTCAGGCTATAAATAGATGACCTTAGAAACAGCAACTGTTATGGTAAGTAACAGCATCGTCACAATATGTATATGGTCGATTGGTGTGTGCGGTAATATACTATATTCAGAAAAACAATTCAGGAGATTTTTATGAGAAGATCAGGTTGGACAAAATGGTTGATCGTGATTCCGGCAATGCTAGGCATTGTGTTGGTGACCTATGTGCGGTATACAACGGATATCTGGGGATTTGGTGCATTTATCTGCCAGCTGATTGCAATTTTGGAATTGGCTTATGGTCTGCGAATTGCGATGCTGGCACAGAATAGAAAGAAGTCCTATCGGTTAACACCGGAAGAACGACATGAGTATGCACGGTATTTATATGAGAAGCAATATCACCGTTACCCTGCTGTAGCGAATCAGATGCTTTTGGTTATGGCACGGATGAGTGTACTCCTTAGCAATTATGAACGGGCTGCACAGGAGCTGGCAGATATTCGTATAGATAAATTCAATCCAGCACAGTTGAAGTTGTATTATTACCTGAAAGTGGTTACAGCAATGGCAGCAGGAGATGCGACAGGGATTCAAGAGAGCCAGATGTGTTACGCAGGGATTCCGGATACTAAATGCACATATCCGTCAAAAGCAGAGCTTGCTATGTGGATAGAGCAGAGAGCGGCAGCGCAGATGGCAGAGGCACTGAAGAAGGCAGTGCCGGATAAAAAAGAGCATCCGATACGGATCAGTATCATTACTTTGGTTCTTGCGTATAGTACCTTCTTCTATGGATTGTGGTATGGTATAAAACGTGATATGGGATATGAAGTGAGATATCGTTTCGCAGAAATATCGATTACTGTTATTACAATCAGTCTGGCGGTTCTTTTGATCTGGGGGATCGTGAGTTTATACAGACACAATTGCCAGGCATTATCCATACAATTCGGTAAAAACAAAGTGGCATTGATAATTGTCTATGGAGCTGCTGCGATATTTGCACTTTTGATTATTGGAATGAGTGGTCTGAGTGTAGTGTTCGGAATGGATGGAACAGAAACGGTGACTGGTTGTGACAGCAAATATACGTATATAACTGTGCAGGAAGATTATGGTGGTGAACGGAGATACAGAACCAATAATCCATTTGTTATGCAGAGTATGGATGGTCTGTGGTGGTCTTCGGATACAATAGATGAAGAAGATAATCAAGAAGAGGATACTACAGAATTACCGGATTTGGATACAGAGAATTCAACAGATTCAGAGGATATTCAGAGTGGAAATACCATAGAAGATTACGAGACAGAAGGGCAGCATGATGGTCTGACAATTCAAAATGCAATGCTGGCAGTTTATAATTACCTTCAGGAGCAGAATACACTTCAAAATATGGCGTTCAGTTACACGGCGAATGCAAAGGGAGAAGTCTATGCTGTCGTCAGCGAAACGCAGGAAACAAAGAACGGTAATACGGTAAATGTGAGATACTGTCTGTACGATAATGGTTCCAAGACAGATGCAGATGGTAATTCCTGCGAAGAACTGGTGTTAGAAAAAGTATATCCGGATGGCAATTACGAGACCGAATTGGTAGATTTTTATCTGGTAAATGCAGATACGATGCAGGTGACAGACGAACAGAAGAATACGTGGTAAAATAAATTCTGGGGAAGTAGGTGCATTGTATGACAATGAGAGAAAAAATAAAACTATTATCGTAAATGTTTCAAGCGGACTGGGTTCTTTTGGAAGTATGCAAAAGGACTCCAAGACATAAGAGGTGAACTGCGCTGATCCAGGTGCCACGGCAACAGATTTGAATGTCGACGGAGGAAAGCAAACAGTACAGGCGCAATCGTAAAACTTGCAATGATTGATAAAACCGGACTAACAGTAACTTTTATTAGTCGATTTGGAAATATGCCTTGGTAATCAACAATTCCGGTTTTACTGACTAAGAAAATGAGGAGGATTCATAATGAGTGAGAAAACAGAGATTACTTTTATGCAAACAAGACTAATCCGGCTTGCTTCAGAAGAGTGGCATTTACCTGTTGAACAGATTATCCACTTGTTTAAAGAAGCCGATGTTCTTGGATATATAGAAAAATGCTATGGGATTTTTCATTGTGAAGGCGATGAAGCTGTGCTTGAAGATATTACTGAATTTTTGCAAAGAAAGGGGATAGAGATTAGTGCTTGAGTTAAAAGATGGATTTGTTCTCTATCATGGAAGTTATTGTGAAGTAAAAGAGCCAGATCTTGCCAAATGTGCAAAGAGAAAAGATTTTGGACAGGGATTTTATTTAACCACATCAAAGGAACAGGCAGAAAGTTTTCTGAGAACCTCAATAGCCAAAGCCATCGCAACCGGAACAATTGAAGAGGGGCAGAAGTTTGGATATATTTCAACTTTTGAATTCAAACTTTCAGAAAATCTTGAAACGCATATTTTTGAAAATGCAGATGTGGACTGGTTACATTGTATCGCCGCTCACCGAAAGAAAAAAATGTTTATTGAGGTTGAACGTGAAATGGCAAAATATGATATCATTGCAGGAAAGATTGCGGATGATGCAACAAACGCTACTCTTACCGCTTATCTTGCGGGTGCTTTTGGGACTGCAGGTGATAAAGTAGCAGACGATTTCTGTATCAGACAGTTGCTGCCGAATAAATTGAAAGATCAATACTGCTTTAAAACTGAGGCAGCTATTGAGTGTCTGAAATTTGTGAAAGGTGAGAAGATATGGCTGAAGTAACAATTCCAAAGGAAAAAATGAATTATACAATCGACCTTCTGATCACTATGGTGACAGATGAAATCGCAGAAGAGACAGGCAAGGACAGAAACGAGGTATTGACAGATTTTTTGTGTTCAAAGACAGGAAAAGCACTGTATGATGAGAAGACAAAGCTGTGGTGCACTGGTCCGGCATATATAGCTGAACTGTATATGGAAGAATTAAAGAAATCCTGATATGGGATGTGAGTTTAAATTTATACGACAATGGTGACAAAGACTTTCATTCCAAGGAGCAACAATTAAATATTTCAAAAACGCTGAGGTCAGCATTTCCTAATCACAGGACAACGACCTCAGTTTTTTATACCCAGGAATCGGCATTCATGAATAAGCCGGTTCTTTTTGTTTACAGAAAAAAGAAGGAGTACAAGAAAATGAGCAGAGCAAAAAATCCAAAGTATGAATCCATGTCATTGGAGGAACTGAAGGCCAACATGGAAAAGAGCAGACAGGAACTGGAGGCAGCAATTCACCACAAAAACATTCTGGAGCAGCGGAAGAAGCTGGTAGAACGCAGGGAACGTTCCCACCGGCTGATTGTCAAAGGGGCAGAGTTTGAGAAAGTATTTCCGCTGTCCAGAGATCTGGAACAGGAAGACGTCCAGGACATGATGAATCAACTGCAGAACAGCAGTTACAACAAGAGTATTGTGCGGCAGGCTCATATAGCCGCCTTACACAAAGATCAACAGCAGATTGCAGAAGCAGTAAAAAAGACAGAGAAGGGAGATGACAGTTAATGGCACTGTATCATTTTTCAGTAAGGAATGTATCCAGAGGGAAAGGGCAGATGGTGGTCGCTTCCGCAGCCTATATTTCCGGGCAGAGGATTTTTGACAGTTATTACAACAAGATACACGATTATACGAGCAAGTCAGGTGTGATATTTACAGAAATCCTGACACCGGAGTATGTGCCAGAGCGTCTGACTGACAGGGAAACACTCTGGAACGAGGTGGAGCATGTGGAACGGAACAACAAGGCACAGCTTGCCTATTCGTTTGACATTGCACTGCAGAATGAATTGACACTTGAGGAAAATATCAGACTGGCAAAAGAGTTCTGCCAGGAGCAGTTTGTGGCACGTGGCATGATCGTGGATCTGGCAGTCCATGAGGGAAAAGCGGAAAATGAAGAAGAACCGGATAATCCCCATTTCCATGTGCTTGTCCCAATCCGTCCTTTTACAGAGGAAGGAATCTGGGGCAATAAGCAGAGAAGGGAATATATTCTTGATGAGGATGGAAACCGGGTGAAGGATACCAAAGGAAAAGATATGTTCAATGCTGTTTCTACTACCGGATGGAATGATCCGGAGCTTTTAAAAGAATGGCGGCGGGCATGGACAGAGAAAGTAAATGGGAAATTCAGGGAGTGCCACATGGCATCCAGAATCGACCACCGTTCCTACAAAGAACAGGGGATTGACCTGATCCCGACCATCCATGAGGGATATGAAGTCCGGGCAATGGAGAAAAAGGGAATCAAAACGGTGATCGGAGAATTGAACCGGGCAATCCGGCAGTTTAACCAGATGTTTATTTCTCTGAAAGAATCCATTCAGTGGATGAAGACAGCTTATGAGGAAATGAAAGCAGAGCTGGATCGCAGGCAGAACCCGACACTGCTGGAAAGCCTGCAGGATTATTATGATAAAAAGACACAGGGCAGACCACCACTTCCCAATTTTTATGCGGAGATGAAACAGAGAGGTAAGAATCTCTCCAATTTACAGGAGTTTGCAAAATCCATCAGTTATCTTCAGACACATCAGATAGAAACGATGGATGACTTGCAGGAACGGATTGAGGAACTGAACGGTGTTGTTTCTGTCAGTAAAAAAGAAATTTCTGAAAAGCGGAAACAGTTAAAGGAACTTGAGAATCTGGAAAAGATGGCAGAGGTAATAAAAACAAATCAGCCATTGATTGATGAGTATAACCATTTCTATTTTCAGAAAAGACGGGAGAGATATTATCAGCAGCATAAAAAAGAAATCAATTATTACCGCAAATGTGAACGGGAACTGAAACAACATCTGGATAAAAATGGAAAAGTGCCAACTGCCAGATGGAAACGGGAGAAAGAAGAACTTCAGGCGGGGATCGAAGAGCTGAAAGCAGATAATCAGCCGTACCAGGAGGAACTAACTTTTGTGAAAAAGGTACAGAGCTGTGCGGATATTGCCAGACGTGACCGGGAAATGGCAGAAGCAGATACTTCCGGGCGTTCAGAAGAAAAAAGGGAGAAGCAGGTGAAGTTCCCGACATTTTACACAGTTCAGGCGAAAGAGATTCTTGAAGAAAACGGGAAAGCAGAGCAACAGCCGTTGAACCAGTCGGAGCAGAATCCAGAAAAGAAGACCTCTCTTCTGAGAAAACTGGATGAAAAAAAGAAAGAGTGTGCAGAGCGTGATGCAAAACAACAGGCAGTGAAGAAAAAGCGAAACTATGACATGAGTTTATAACAGTCTGTCAGCAGGACAGACGGGAAAGGATGAGCAAAATGCAGTATACAGAAGAACAAATTATAAGAGCAAATCAGACAGATCTTGTTTCTTTTCTGAGCGCACAGGGAGAACAACTAGGGAAAAGCGGAAAGGAATACCGTTGGAAAAAGCATGACAGTGTAACGGTATCCGGAAACCGGTGGTACAGGCACAGTCAGGGGAGGGGTGGCTATCCGGTGGATTTTGTGATGGAATTTTACAATGCCACATTTCCGGAAGCTGTCAAGATGCTAACCGGGGAGGAAGGCGAAGGCAGGAACAGTACCTGCCCCGCCCCGTCCCCTGACTTCCGATTACCAGAGAAAGAGGAAAATAATGATAGAATCATCAGATATCTGACAGAAAACAGAGGGATTGAAAAGAATATGGTGGAGGAATGGATCGGCAGTGGGGATATTTATGAAGAAAAGAAGCACCATAATGTGGTGTTTGTTGGCAGAGATGCAGACGGTATTCCAAGATATGCCCATTGCAGGGGAACTGGTGAAACAAAATACCGGGGAGATGTGGCTGAATCTGATAAATCTTACGGATTCTGTCACAGAGGGACGGATAATCAGTTGTTTGTGTTTGAAGCAGCCATTGATCTGCTTTCTTTTATCCAATTATTTCCCAAAGACTGGAAAAAGCGGAGCTACCTGAGTCTGGGTGGCATTTCCAGTGCGGCACTGATGGCTTTTCTTTCTGAACGCCCTCAGATTACTTCGGTTTTCCTGTGCCTGGATAATGACCATGCAGGGAATGAAGCCAGTGAGAAATTGGCAATAGAAATCCCGGACGGATACAGTGTCATCCGTCTGAAACCGTCCCGAAAGGACTGGAATGAAATCCTCTGTGATAAAAATGCAGACAGGAAGAAATCAATCATTGAAACAGTTACAATGAAAGTACCGGAGAAGGAAGAACTGGTGCCGATGTTGTGTTATGAAGACATTGAACAGACCAGTGTAGAATGGCTGTGGTTTCCCTATCTGCCATTTGGAAAACTGACGATTATTCAGGGCAATCCAGGAGAGGGAAAAACTTATTTTGCCATGATGCTGACCGCAGCCTGCACGAACCGTAAGACTTTCCCGAACATGGAAGAGATTGAACCTTTTAATGTGATCTATCAGACTGCAGAAGACGGTATGGGAGATACGATTAAGCCGAGGCTGGTGGAAGCAGGAGCAGACCTGAGTCGGGTGATGGTCATTGATGATACAGAGGAAGCATTGACGTTATCCGATGACCGTATTGAAAAAGCAATCCGTCAGAATCAGGTCAGACTTTTAATCATTGATCCGGTACAGGCTTTTATCGGTGCCGATGTGGATATGAACCGGGCAAATGAAGTCCGTCCGGTATTCCGGAAACTGGGAATGATCGCTGAAAAGACCGGTTGTGCGATTGTGCTGATCGGACATCTGAATAAATCTTCAGGGACACAGAGTACTTACCGGGGACTTGGTTCTATTGATATCATGGCGGCGGTGAGAAGCCTGCTTTTTATCGGGAAAGTAAAGAAAGACCCGACAACAAGAGTACTGATCCATGAGAAAAGTTCTCTTGCACCTCCAGGTGAGACGATGGCATTTAAACTTGGAGATGAAGAAGGATTCCGCTGGGTGGGAGCTTATGAGATTTCCGCAGATGATCTTCTGGACGGAAAGGAAGGAAAGCCGACAGAAACAAAACTGCAACGGGGAACGAAACTGATCTATGAACTGCTTGCAGACGGAAATGCAGTCACAATCCGGGAACTGGATGAAAAGGCAAAAGCACAGGGAATCTCCCAGAGAACCATGCGAGAAGCCAGAAGCCGGATGAAAGAAGAACTGGATTATCGGATGAATGAAAAGCAGGAAAATACCATTCGATTAAAAAAACAAGGGAGAATGGGTGACGGCAGAATTTTGGAGTGAACGGCAGGCTTTATAGATACCCTATCTGCCGTCTGCCGTCTGCCGGTGCAAGGCAATCAAACGGAAATAGCAGGTATCCATACAGAATAAGGATTGCTGTGAATCTGGAACAAAAATGAATTGTAATATGGCGGATATAATGGTATGATTATCCGGTAACAGCAATGTTACGGGGAAGCACCTGTGACAGGGTGTGGCTGCCTCCTGATATTTACAGACCGGAGCCTTTCGGGGTTCTGAGATGAAAGAAAGGAGGTGCGTGATATGACAGCTTATGAGATTATCTCAATATTCTTAGGCGTACTCAGTTTACTGATCGCTTTTGGTAGCCTGTTAATTGCGATTATTGCCTTTCTTGATCGGAAGAACAAGAGGAAATAAAAATGCCTATCCTGTCTGCCAACAGGATAGGCGGTGGTCGTAAGACCATTTAGTCAACTCAGGCGGCATCCACTTTGGAGTGGGTGCTTTTCCTATAACAAATGTACCACACATTCCTCTTGTTTTCAATGGGAAAATTAAAATATGCAGTTCATCTGACAGGGATTTATCCCTGTCTTTATTATATCCCCAATTTCTGAAATGTTAATACAAAAATTTTAATATATGTAACCAACAGTCTGGGCAGTTAATCTGTAAAAATGGATTAGCTGCTCTTTTTTTGCAAAAAATGGAGGTTTTACAATGGCAGTGAAGAAGAAAATTATCAACATCAGAGTATATTTTGACGGTGATCAGGACGCAAAAGAAGTGTTTGCAGAGGTGATCGCACAGAAAATACGTGACACGAAAACAAAAGATAAACTTGCAATAATGAAAGATAAGCAGTATAATGATTATGAGTTCAGTAATCTGAAATCTGCGTAGGATGTGCAAAGTAACGGAGGTATCAGATGAACAACAGATATATGAGTAACAATATAGAAAGAAATGCAACCTGGAGAGTTGGTGTATACTGCCGACTTTCCAAAGATGACGAATTGACCGGAGAGAGTGCCAGCATCTCCAACCAGAGAGACATACTGGTGAATTACTGTCAGTCACAGGGCTGGCAGGTGGTGGATGTGTTTCAGGACGATGGTTATACAGGATTGAACACAGACCGACCTGATTTGCAGAGACTTCTCAAAGCCTGTGAAAAAGGACTGGTGAATCTTGTAATTACCAAAGACCAGAGCCGACTGGGACGAAACCATGTACAGACAGGATTTCTGATGGAGGAGTTTTTCCCAAAGCATGGAGTAAGGTATATCGCATTATATGATAATGTGGATACCTTTGCCGGAGACAATGAGATTGCCCCATTTAAGAACGTGCTGAACGAGATGTATTCCAGAGATATTTCCAAGAAAGTCCATGCGTCCTATCACCTGCAGGCAACCAAGGGAAAGTTTACAGGTGTTGTTCCACCACTGGGATATCAGAAAGACCCGGAGGAAAAGGGACATCTCCTGATTGACGACGAGACAGCACCGATTGTCCGGAAAATTTTCCAGTGGGCGGTGGACGGTCATGGGATTAACTTTATATCCAGAGAACTGGAACGCCAGCAGATTCCCTGCCCGTCATGGTGGCACCGGAAACGGGGACTCCGCACCTATTACACAAAATGGGAAAAGAAAGACCCGGAAAATGGGAAATATGTATGGGATGAATCCTATCTGAAATCCCTGCTGATGAATCCCGTTTACTGTGGTGACATGGCTTCCCAGAAAAGGTACTACCGTTTCAAGATTGGCAATCAGGGAGATAAAGCTCCGGAGGACTGGATCACAGTCAGGGATACCCACGAAGCAATCATTCCGCAGGATGTATTTGATCTGGTACAGGCAAAGATGAAAGGCAGGAAACGCCAGACAGAACAGGGAGAATACAGCATGTTTGCCGGATTACTCCGCTGTGCAGAGTGTGGCGGTGCGTTGACGTTGAAGAAGACGCACACCAAAGACCAGCATGAAGTTTATACCTGTTCCACTTATATCCATAAGGGGAAAGCACATTGTACCCAGCACCGGGTGGACGCTGATGACCTGTATGATGCAGTCCTTACCAGAATCCAGGAATGTGCAAAAGCAGTTACCGGAGACGGAACAGAACTGGAAAACCGGGTAAAGGAGTTATGCGAGGAAGATACACAGGGACACAGGGAAAGTCTGGAGAAGCTGGTATCAAAGCAGAAAGACCGCCTGGAAACGTTAGACCGGCTGATTGCAAAACTGTATGATGACCTTATCAATGACAAGATTACAGAATCTGTTTTTGATAAGATGCTGGAGAAGACACAGAAGGAGCAGACAGATATCAAAAAGGAACTTTTCCAGAATGAGAGTGTGCTGAATACGGAAGAAAAACTGGATGCACAGTCCCAGCAGTGGATTGACGATATTAGCGAGTATGCGGACATCAAAGAACTGGATGCCAATCTTCTGAACCGGCTGATCAGTAAAATCGTTATCTCAGAACCGCAGGAGAAAGACGGAACAGAAAATTACTGCCGTACTCCTGAAACGGTCACAATGGAAATTCATTTCAACTTAAAACCAATACCGGAGCTTGGAACCATCGAAAGAGGTTCCGGCTCCCATAAATAAGAAAAATCTATCAAAATTTAATCTATTTTAATCTTTTCAAGGCTCATTTCGAGCAAATATTTTCTCATAAAAGACATAAAACAGCTGATGGCTGGTGCTGGAATCATGCTGCTGGGAACTACCCTGATTCCACAGCTGGCAACATTGTTCTCTTAAGAGGAGTGGTAGATGAACACCATCATTGAGAGAATTACGGAAGCGATAAAGGATATCCTGATCGGGCTTATTAAGTCAAGTTTGGATAACATGTTCACGTCTGTCAATGAGCAGGTGGGAACCATAGCCGGGCAGGTGGGACAGACACCGCAGGGATGGAATGCAGGGATTTTTAATCTGATTCAGAATATATCCCAAACGGTGATTGTCCCCATTGCGGGACTGATCATCACCTTTGTCCTGTGCTATGAATTGATCACGATGGTAACACAAAAAAACAATTTCCATGAATTTGAGACTTATAACATTTTCCTCTGGATCTTCAAAGCGTATGTAGCCATTTATCTGGTGACAAATACGTTCAATATCACGATGGCGGTCTTTGATGTTGGCCAGCATGTAGTCAACAATGCAGCCGGGGTGATATCAGGAAACACTGCGGTGGATGCAACAGAAGCAATTTCACGGATTGTGGATGCCCTGGAGGATATGGAGTTAGGGGATTTGTTCCTGTTATCCATGGAAACGATGTTGATCAGTGTTACCATGCACATTCTGTCAATTATCATTACGGTAATCTTGTACGGAAGAATGATAGAAATTTACCTTTATACTTCCATAGCACCAATTCCGTTTGCCACCATGACCAATAAGGAATGGGGTAATATCGGAAACAACTATTTAAAAGGCTTGTTCGCACTGGCATTTCAGGGATTCTTCATGATGGTCTGTGTGGGAATTTATGCAGTTTTAGTAAATGCAATGACCATATCCAGTGACCTTCATGCAGCAATGTTTTCAGTAGCGGCTTATACCGTGATTCTTGCATTTTCATTATTCAAGACCGGAAGCCTTAGCAAATCAATATTCAATGCCCATTAACGGGCAGGAAAGGAGCGCATACCATGGCGTATGTACCAGTACCAAAAGACCTTACCAAGGTCAAAACAAAAGTAGCGTTAAATCTGACAAAGCGGCAGCTGATTTTCTTTTCACTTGCCGCAGTTGTGGGAATTCCGTTTTATCTGGTCATGAGAAAACCAATCGGTTCCAGTATCGCAGCCATCCTGATGGTAACGATCATGCTTCCGTTTTTCTTCATGGCAATGTATGAAAAAGACGGTCTTCCCTTTGAAAAAGTGGTGGCAAATATCATTCGACAGAAGTTTATCTGTCCGGCAGTAAGACCATATAAGACAGAAAATTTTTATCAGGAGATTTCCACCCTTGTAAAAAAGGAGGGTGTGCCGGATGGCAAAAAAGACAAAGCAGGAGGCTCAGCAGGAGCGTCTGTCCCTGGCGGAAAAAAGAAACCGTCAGGAAAGAAGAAACAAAAAAAGCAGAAAAGAAAGAGAACAGGAAAAGCGTAGAAAGAAGCAGGAACGGGATCGTAGGAAACAGAAAAACATTCCTACAACTGCACAGCAGAGTATTCCGTATATTCGGATGCTGCAGGATGGTATCTGCCAGGTGACAAAGACCTTTTTCTCCAAGACGATTCAGTTTTATGACATCAACTATCAGCTTGCTCTAAATGAGGATAAGACCACGATATTTGAAAATTACTGTGATTTCTTAAATTACTTTGATTCTTCCATCAGTGTGCAGCTGTCCTTTATCAATCAGCAGGTGGATGTGGCAGAATTTGAAAAAAGTATTGATATTCCGGATCAGAACGATGACTTCAATGCCATTCGTGAAGAGTACCGTGCTATGCTGAAAAATCAGCTTTCCAAAGGAAATAATGGTCTGGTAAAGACAAAGTATATCACTTTTGGAATCGAAGCAGAAAACCTGAAGGTGGCAAGACCAAGGCTTGAAAGAATCGAAACAGATATCTTAAATAACTTTAAGGTTTTGGGAGCACAGGCGCATTCCCTGAATGGTCTGGAAAGGCTGGAGATTCTGTATCATGTGTTCAACCAGGATCGGATTGAACCATTTAAGTTCCAGTATAAGATGCTTCCAGAAACAGGATTAAAGACCAAAGATTTTATTGCACCGACTTCCTTTAACTTTTCCAAGAATCAGACATTTTTGATGGGAAGAACGATGGGAAGTGTGAGTTATCTGCAGATTCTGGCACCGGAGCTTACAGACCGGATGCTTGCAGATTTCCTGGATGTGGATGACAGCATCAATGTCAACATTCATATCCAGTCTATTGACCAGAGTTCTGCGATCAAGATGATCAAGAGCAAGATTTCAGATCTGGATAAGATGAAGATTGAAGAGCAGAAGCGGGCAGTACGTTCCGGTTATGATATGGACGTGCTTCCATCGGACCTTGTGACTTATGGAGAAGAGGCGAAGAACCTGTTGGAAGATCTGCAGTCCAGAAATGAACGAATGTTTCTTGTAACGGTTCTGGTGATGAATACCGCAAGGAAGCGTCAGAAACTGGATAACAATATTTTCCAGGTGCAGGGAATTGCACAGAAATATAACTGTTCTTTAAAACAACTGGATTATCAGCAGGAAGCAGCACTCATGTCCTGTATTCCACTGGGAGTCAATCGGATTGAAATTCAGAGAGGGCTTACCACATCTTCAACAGCGATCTTCGTGCCATTTACGACACAGGAACTGTTTCAGGAAGGGGAAGCTCTTTATTATGGATTGAATGCATTATCCAACAACATGATCATGGTTGATCGGAAACGTTTGAAGAACCCGAATGGACTGATTCTTGGTACACCAGGTTCCGGTAAGTCTTTCTCAGCAAAGAGGGAAATTACAAACTGCTTTTTGATCACGGAAGACGATATCATTATCTGTGATCCAGAAGCCGAATATTCGGCACTTGTGCAGGCACTGCATGGGCAGGTAGTTCGGGTTTCGCCAGTATCTGACCAGTATATCAATCCAATGGATCTGAACCTGAACTATTCCGAGGAAGATAATCCACTGTCATTGAAAGCAGATTTTATTCTGTCTTTGTGTGAGCTGATTGTTGGAGGAAAGAATGGACTGGAGCCGGTAGAAAAGACCATCATTGACCGTTGTGTGCGGTTAGTATATCAGGAATATCTTGCCGATCCAGTACCGGAGAAGATGCCAATCCTGGAGGATTTATATAACCTTCTGAGAAAACAGGAAGAGCCAGAAGCACAGCGACTGGCCACTTCGTTGGAAATCTATGTTACAGGTTCTTTGAATGTGTTTAACCATCAGACAAACGTGGACATCAATAACCGCATTGTCTGCTTTGATATCAAGGAACTTGGTAAGCAGTTGAAAAAGATTGGGATGCTTGTCATTCAGGATCAGGTCTGGAACAGGGTAACAATGAACCGTTCTGCTCATAAGTCCACCAGATACTATGTGGATGAGTTCCATCTTCTTTTGAAGGAAGAGCAGACCGCAGCTTATAGTGTGGAGATATGGAAGAGATTTCGTAAATGGGGTGGTATTCCAACTGGAATCACCCAGAATATAAAAGATTTATTGTCTTCCAGGGAGATAGAGAATATATTTGAAAATTCAGATTTTATTTATATGCTGAACCAGGCTTCCGGAGACAGGCAGATTCTGGCAAAGCAGCTGAATATCTCACCAACCCAGCTGTCCTATGTAACCAACAGTAATGAGGGGGAAGGACTTTTGTTCTATGGAAATGTCATTATCCCATTTGTAGACAGATTCCCGAAGAATTCCCTCTATAAAATCATGACAACCCGCTTAGAGGAGACTTCCGAAGCAGGTTAAATCAAAGGAGAAAACAATGTTACGAGCAATTTCATATGTATTAACTTTTAGTGGCGGTGCTGTTTTCGGCATCGCTTTTCTCTGCTTATTACAGGCAGGGAAAGGGTATCCGAAGAAGGAGGAGTAAGTAGTGGCAGAACAGAGAATGAAAGTCAGGGACAAGAAAGTCCAAAAGATGACCAAGGATGGTCTGGTGGAAGAAAACCTGACAGATAAATCTTCTGTTCGTGTCAGTAACCGTGCCAGTGATGTGCAGATGGGAAGAAAACAGGGGGAAAAAGAAGAAAACCTTGTGGATAAGTCTCCCCGCCAGTCTGAACGGAGTGGGAAAAATATTCGTCCCTCTGTGCAAAAATCCAGAGATGCACCGGAACTGATACGGACAGAGAAGCAAAGTGAGGATTTTGGACAGAGTAGTAAACAGCAAAATAGAAAAAGAATCCGTGCTGAAGTCGGAAAAGAATCCAGACTTGCAGAAAAATCCGAAGTCGGACAGTTAGGGAGACTGAAAGATAAACGTGCTGATCTATCAGAAAACAGGGGAGACAGCCGGAGAAATCAGACCGGTGGCAGCAAAAAGCCTAAACAAAAACAACGTTTGAAGTTTGCTTATGAGGAAACTGGTGCTTCTGTGAAAAATGACAAAGATATGGAGAAATTGAACCAGATGGATACGGATGGAGTCAATTTCCACCATCAGAAACAGAAAGAAAAAGCCAAAAAGTTTTCTTATGAAGAAGCAAGAAAGAAAAAGGAAGCAAAGCAGCATTCCAAGAAAGCACAGGTCTATCAGGCAAATGAAGGAGAATCTCCTGGAAAGAAAAAATCCCGTTTGAAGTTTGGTGAAGGGGAATCTGTGAAAACAGAAAAAGCTTCTGTTGTCAAGAAAGCAGGAAGTGCAACTTCCGTAGCATTGCACCGTGAGATCAGCAAAAATGAAGACGATAATGCGGCGGTAGAAGGTGCCCATAAGTTGGAAGAAGGCGGCGAAGGTATTTACCGGCTGGAACAGAGAAGTGCCAGACGAAGGAAACAGAGGGCTTCCAGAAAGAGAAGCAGACTGGAGAGACAGGTAGAGAAACAGACACTGGCGGCAGCCCATCAGGAGCAGAAGAAGCTGAAAAAACAGATTCAGAAGCAACAGATCAAACGGGATTATGCCAAAGCTAAGCGAAGTGAACAGACAGTAGGAACAGCTACAAAAGGTACGATTGATTATATTAAGAAGATTGGCGGTAAGGTCACCAACTTCTTTAAAGAAAACCGGAAGGTGTATATCAGTGTAGCAGTTCTGATCGGATTGATGTTTCTGATCATAACGAATGTCACGTCTTGCTCTGCAGTGTTTTTACAAAATGTGATCACTTACACAGGAACCAGTTATCTGTCATCGGATCAGGCAATCCGGGAAGCGGAACTGTATTACACACAGCTGGAAGCTAATCTGCAGGAGCGGATCAACAACATGGAATCTGAAGAACCGGGACATGAGGAATACCGATATAACATCGGACCTATTGAGCATGATCCGTTTATCCTGATCAGTTATCTGTCAGCAAAGTATGAGGAGTTTACTTTTGAACAGGTCAAGCCTGAACTGGATGCATTGTTTGCAGAGCAATATCATCTGACTACTGAAGCAGTCAATGAGACTGTGACAGAGACAGCAACAGTAAGAGTTGGAGAATCCTTGGGACAGGTTGTAACAAGCGGATATTGTAACTGTCCAATCTGTTGTGGTATTTGGAGCGGAGGACCGACTGCCAGTGGAGCATATCCAACAGCCAATCATACCTTAGCAGTAGATGCTTCCAATCCGTTTGTTCCAATGGGAACAAAGGTGGTCATGAATGGTGTCGAATATACGGTAGAAGATACCGGAGCTTTCGCAAGATACGGTGTACAGTTTGATGTCTATTATGACAGTCATGCGGCAGCATCCGCACATGGGCATCAGACCTGGGAATGCTATCTGGCAGATGATAATGGAAGCCAGGAAGTGGAAGTGACCAGGACAAGAGATGTAGATGTGCTGAATGTCACCTTAAACAGTGGAAATCTGATGTCGATCTGTCAGGACAGGCTGGGATTTTTCCAGAAAGAACTGTTCAGTGCCTATAACGATACGAAAGGTAATTTACAGATGTTTGCGACACCGGTTGATTTTAACTGGTACTCCAGTGTGACCAGCTATTATGGATACAGGATTCATCCAATATCAGGAGCAAATCAGCTTCATAATGGTATGGATATCGGAGCACCGGAGGGAACAAAAGTGATGGCAGGACTGACCGGAACAGTTACAACTTCTGCTTATAACGACAGCTATGGAAATTACGTCATTATCAAAGACAGAAAAGGTTATGAACTGCGGTATGCACATTTAAGCAGCCGGAGTGTATCTGCAGGAGCATCCGTCACGAAAGGTGATGAGATAGGTCTTGTAGGAAATACTGGTAATTCCACAGGAAGCCATCTTCATATTGAACTTCTGAAAAATGGAGAGCGGTTAAACCCGATCTTTTATCTGGAAACTGGAGAAGGAGCAGGCTTTGGCGGCAATGAATATACCAGTGAAGCAGCACAGCGTTTGTTAAATGAAGCAGCGAGATATCTTGGAACACCATATGTATGGGGTGGATATTCCCCAAGTGGATTCGATTGTTCTGGATTTGTAAGCTACTGTCTGACAAACTCTGGTGTAAGGAATACAGGAAGACTAACAGCACAGGGACTGTACAACATTTGTACACCAGTATCCCAGTCGGAGGCACAGCCGGGAGATTTGATTTTCTTTACTGGAACTTACGACGCAGGGGAGCCGGTAACGCATATCGGAATCTATGTAGGCAATGGTCAGATGATCCATTGTGGACATCCAGTGCAGTATACGTCCATCAATTCCCCATACTGGCAGAGCCATTTCTATGGATTTGGACGATGGTAAGAAAAAAGGGCGGCTGCATCAGCCGTCCGGAAAGGAGAAGCGATGAAAAGTCTTGAAAAAGCAACGGCAGATTATGAGAAAGCCAAGGAAAAAATGGAAGCATCCAAAGCCAGATATGAAGCAGATTTAAAGCGTTTCAAGGCTGCGGAGATTGCAAAAACAGAAGCGGAAAATCTGGAAATTGTAAAAATTATCCGTGCAATGGATATGAGTATTCCGGAATTGGAAGCTTTCAAAAAGAGAATGAAAAATGGACTGCCCGGCAGGGTAGAAATACAGAAGGAGGAAACAAAAGCCGATGATGAATCTGGAAAAAATGAAACAGAAGAAGAGAACAATTACTAAAAGCAGGGTAAAAAAGAGCCTGCTTGCAGCAACGACATTTCTTTGCCTGACAACACCTTTGCTCCAGACACAGACTGCTTATGCAGCTGAGAATACCACACCTGCAATCACGATTGAGAAACCGGATGGCTGGAAACAGGGAGAAACAACCATTGCTGTTACGGTAGATGCTAGCCATATGCCGGAAGGTTTCTCAATAGCAAAGATTGAAGCAAAAGCAGGAAAAGATGGAAGCTGGCAGGATGTAACCGGAAGCGGAAGTATCACGATCACTGGAAATCAGACAGTGTATGTGCGTGTGACAGATGGTGAGGGGAAGGTCTATGAGCAGAATCGCTCTATTAAGTGTTATGACACGGAAAAGCCGACACTCTCTGCTTCTCTGACAGATGGTGTGCTGACGATTCAGGGGAATGATACAGTATCCGGGATTACTGCGGTAACCGTCAATGGCACCACTTATACAGACTTGAAGGATGGAATGCTGAGAGCGCAACTGACACAGAAAGATTTTACTACAAAGCAGATTGAGATTACGGTAACAGATGGTGCTGGAAATACTTCTGAAAAGTATGTGTTGCAGAATCCTTACTATGAATGGGCAAAGAAGCAGGCAGAAAAACAGAAATCTTCCAGTGACAGCAATGGTGCAATGGCAACTACGACCAGTGCAGATGCAATGGGGACTGAAAAAACAACGACTTCTCCGCTTCCGCAGGATGCACAGGCTTCTGAGCCGACAGATGCAAAAGGGACCGTGGATGATCGGACAGTAACAGGTATTGAGAAACAGCTTAATAAAGAAGGCGAGACGGCAGAATCCGTTACAAAAACAGCTACGGAAGGAACAAAAGAGTTTTATACCATTTCAACGAAGAGTGGTAAGATTTTCTATCTGATTATTGACAATTCAAAATCTCAGGATAATGTGTATTTCCTTACCGAAGTCAGTGAGAAAGATCTGATGAACTTCACACTTTCTGATTCAGTGACACTTCCGGAAGTGGATACGGTTTATGCAGAACCAGAGAAAAAAGCAGAGGAAGAAAAACCGGAAACGACAGAGTCAGCTGAGAAAGTTAAGGTAGAGGATGATATTCAGATGCCGGAAGATAAAAGTCCATTCGGAACGTATCTTTTGATTGCACTGGTTGCAGTCGGAGCTGCGGCAGGAGGATATTATTTCAAAGTCTATAAACCAAAGCATGAATATGATGACGAGGATGAGATGGAAGAGGATGAAGATGAATCCGAAGATTCAGAGTCAGAAAAACGGGAAGTAGACGATGCAGATGAGCAGGAAGAAAGTGCAGAACCGGAAATCCTGAGAGATGAAGATTTTAATGATGATGTACTGGAAGATGAAGAAGAGGAGCAGGAGTAAATGAAATTAGTGATTGCAGAAAAGCCATCGGTTGCGATGGCACTGGCTTCCGTGCTTGGAGCCAGAACAAGAAAAGATGGCTACGTGGAGGGAAACGGTTATATCGTTTCCTGGTGCGTAGGACATCTGGTTGGATTATGCGATGCATCGGAATACGATGAAAAATATAAAAAATGGAGATATGAAGATCTGCCGATTGTGCCGGAATGTTGGAAACACAAGATTTTGGAGGGTACAAAGAAGCAGTTTGGAATCTTAAAGAAACTGATGAGAAATTCCAAAGTAGATGAGGTGATCTGTGCTACTGATGCAGGACGTGAAGGAGAGTTGATCTTTCGTTTGGTGTATGAGCAGGCAGGATGCAAAAAGCCGATGAAGCGGCTTTGGATCTCTTCCATGGAAGAACAGGCAATTAAAGATGGATTTGCGTCATTAAAAGACGGTTCGTGTTATGACAGTCTCTATCAGTCAGCACTTTGCAGGGCAAAGGCAGACTGGCTGGTGGGAATCAATGCGAGCCGTCTTTTTTCCGTTCTGTATAACCAGAATCTGAAAGTTGGAAGAGTACAGACACCAACACTTGCCATGATCGTGGATCGAAATCAGAAGATCAAGGAATTTACCAAAGAGAAATATTATATGGCTCATATCAAGTTTGACGATATGGATGCGGTCACAGAGCATTTTCAGAAAAAAGAAGATGCAGATAGAGTGGCTGCGGACTGTATGGAGCGTATGTGCGAAGTGGAGAAGGATGATGTGAAAGAGAAAACAGTCCGCCCTCCGAAGCTTTATGATCTGACCACTCTGCAGAGGGAAGCAAACAGAATGTTTGGTTATACCGCACAGCAGACATTGGATGCCGTGCAGGAGATGTATGAGCAGAAGCTGGTCACTTATCCGAGAACAGACAGCCAGTATCTGACAGATGAGATGGGAGAAAGCACAGAAACTCTGATTCAGATGTTACTTGGGAAAATGCCCTATGCCGAAGGGCTGGAATATCAGCCGGACGTGAGTAAGGTATTAAATTCAAAGAAAGTATCTGATCACCATGCAATTATCCCGACCGTGGAAGTAGCAAAGGCAGATATAGGTAAACTGAAAGAACGAAACTGCAAGATTTTGTATCTGATCAGTGCCAGGGTACTGACAGCAACCGCAGGTCCTTATATTTATGAAAGCCATAAATGCCAGATTACCTGTAATTATCATACGTTTTATCTCTCAGCAAAGAAAACAAAGCAGGAAGGATTCAAGTCGATCGAAAATAAATTGAAACAGTTCTTTGGCGTAAAGAGTGAAAAAGAAGAGCCGGAGCTGGATATCTGGGATGGCAAGCATTACGGTCCTTGTGATTCTTTTGTATCGGAGCATTTTACACAGCCACCGAAACAGTACACAGAAGATACCCTGCTTTCTGCTATGGAACGTGCAGGGAATGAAGAACTGACCGAAGATACAGAAAAGAAAGGACTTGGCACACCGGCAACAAGGGCAGCAATCATTGAAAAACTGATTCAGTCTGGTTTTGTGAAACGGGAAAAGAAAAATCTTGTGCCGACAGATGATGGCAACGTACTGATTACGGTTCTGCCGGATGAGATTAAATCTCCGAAGATGACAGCAGAGTGGGAAATGGCATTGAATCACATTGCCCAGAATACAGAGACAGCAGATGAATTCCTAAATGAGATTACAGAGCTGATGCAGGAACTGGTTGCCAGATATCAGGGGATTTCAGAAGAAAAGAAAGAGCAGTTTCAGGGAAAAGCAAAAGGAGAAGTCATTGGCAAATGTCCCCGCTGTGGAGCTGATGTCAGGGAAGGAAAAGTAAACTTTTACTGTTCTGACCGGAACTGTGCTTTTGCCTTATGGAAGAATGATAAATTCCTTGCAAGCCAGGGGAAAAAGATGGATAAGGCGGCAGCAAAGAAGTTCCTGTCTAAAGGAAAAATCCATTATAAGGATCTGGTATCCAGAAAAACAGGGAGACAGTATGAAGCAACAGTGGAAATGGTTGATCCCGGAGAGGGAAATGTACAGTTTAATCTGATTTTCCCACAACGATAAGTAGTGTATTGCAGGCAGTCTAAGGACTGTCTGTTTTTAATACAAATATATGAAAGAGAGGACCTTAGCATGAAGAAAAAAGGTAATTTTAGAAAAGTAGTATCTGGCTTGCTGGCAGGCATGACAATGCTTAGTACAGTGTTATCTCCGATGACTGCATATGCAGCGGAGATCCAGCCAGAGGAAAAACCTCCACTTTATGAGGAAGTGAAAGACCTTCTGGATGAAGATGAGGTGGTGATTGCCAAAGATTATGAAATCGAAACAGGCAGTGTATTTGATGTGAAATCAGACTACACAGGACTGGAAATCAAGGATGATAACAAGGTCAAAGTCACATTTGAGGAAGCAAAGAACGAAAAGAATGAGGATTTTACGACAGATCATGCGGACACTTACAAAGCGGTCTATTATGTGGAACCGGTAAATCAGGAGCATCCGAAGTACCAGATCAGCCGAAAACTGATTGTGCGTGAGAAAGAAACAGAAGTACAGACAGAGGCGGCAGGGAGTGAAGCAGTGACTGAATCCGAAACAGCTGGCAGTGAACAGCAGACAGAAGAAGCGGAGGATTCAGAAGCAGAATCGGAGATTACCGATATTGACGCTGATGAATTTGATGATTTGGTAGAGCAGGCACAGAATCAGGATACCTATGATGAAGAATCAGGGTTAGAGCTTCATGATGTTTTGGAACAGGCAGGAGACGAAGGTGTGGATCTTGAGGCTATGGAAGAAGGAGAGATTGCAACATTTGAAGCAGTTTCGGCTTATTCAGCAAGAAGTACACAGCAGGTAACAATTGAAAAAGGACCACTGTATAGATATGCAGATTATAATCTTGGAACCTATCTGACAGAGCCGTACTATATCAGCTACGGAAGCGTCAGAGCAATTGCGTATTGTGTACAGCCAGCAAAGCCAGGACCTGGATCTGGAAATTATACAATTACAAAGATTGGAGACAATCAGGCGTTAGCAAAAGTGTGTTATTACGGTACAGATGCCGCAGGAAGCGAGAGTTTTTTCGCTAATAAACACACGGATTTTTCAGAAGGAAAAAGATTCATCATTATTCATATGGCTGCATCATATGCCAACGGAAGTAGTGATGCATTTTACGGAACCAATGCTACAGGAGAGGCTTTGGCAAAAGAACTCTATAATTATTGTGTGAATAAGCCGGAAATACCAGATGTAGCGATGTCATTTTCAAAGCCGGATGTAAAGGCTTATGTAGATGGAAATGTTCAGAGAACGGAGAACATTCAGTTCAACGCATCTTCCCAGCAGAAAATCACAATGGACTTACCAAAAGGAGTAAAGCTCCATAATGTATCTACTGGAAATGTAAGTGCGGCAGGTGCAAGCGTAACAATTGGAGGAGGAACCACGTTTTATCTCTCAGCTCCTCTGACACAGACAAGAGATGTAAGTGCTACTTTTTCTGCAAAAATGAAGGGAAGTATTACAAAAGATTATTCAGCATATAAATTGACTACGAATGCAAGTGTTCAGGATCTGGCATTTGTATTTGGAGAAGGTGTTGCTGATGAAAAATATGTAAGCTTAAAGGTGTCCTGGATTGAACAGGCTACGATCGAAATCGTAAAGAAAGACGATACAGCGGATGTCAATCTTGCAGGTGCAGTATTCGGTGTATACAGCGATGAGGCTTGTACAAAGCTGATCACTCAGATGCCGGCAACAGATAAGAATGGAAAATCTTCTGTTACGATCATCAAGACACAGGATACTGTTTATCTGAAAGAGATCACAGCACCACAGGGATATGTAGTAAATGCAACGGCAACAAATGTAAAACTGGTAGCAAGTAAGACCTCAGCTGTAACCGTGGAAAATAAGGAACAGCTGGCAGAGCTTACCATTTACAAAGAAGGACAGGTTCTGACCGGAGCAGAGGTCAGTGAAAATGGAACGGTATTTCAGTATGAAAACCGCAGACAGAAAAATGCAGTGTATAACGTGTATGCCGGGGCAGATATCGTAACTGCTTATGGTACAAAAGTGTACAGCAAAGGTGACCTTGTAAAAGAAAACCTGACAACAGGTGAGAATGGTTCTGTCACACTGAAAAACCTGCATCTTGGAACCTACGTGGTAAAAGAAACAAAAGCACCGGACTCTTTCTATAACGGCAGCGAAGAAAAGTCAGTGACTCTAACTTATGCTGGTCAGAACAAAGAAGTTGTATTTGCAGATGTGACTTTTAACAACGAGAGACAGAAAGCAGATGTTTCTGTAGTAAAACAGGATAAAGACACCAAGAAACCACTGAAAGGCGGTATTTTTGCTCTGTATACATCCGATGATATTAGAAATGCAGACGGAACCGTTGTTGTGAAAAAAGGAACACTGATTGAGAAAGCAACTACTGGAGCAGATGGAACTGCAAAATTCACAGCAGATCTTCCGATTGGATATTCCTATTCAGTAAAAGAAGATCAGGCGCCGGAAGGCTATGTAAGAAATACAGAAGATGTGTATACGTTCAAGTTTTCTTACACCAATGATAAAGAAGCAACCGTATCATTTGCCCATACCTTTAGCAATGACCGTGTGACAGCAAAGATCAATTTATTCAAAGTTGATAAAGAAACAGGAAAAGCAGTACCACAGGGAGATGCCACACTGAAAGGTGCAGTTTATGGACTGTATGCCCGTGAAGATATCGTGTACCCGGATGGAGCAACGGGAACTATTTATAAAGCAGGAGAGCAGGTAGCTTCTCTTACAACAGATGACAAAGGACAGGCTTCTGTAAATGGCTTATATCTTGGCAAATATTATGTCAAAGAGATTACTCCGCCGACCGGATACCTAGCAGATGCAGAAGAGCATGATCTTACATGCAGTTATGAAGGAGATATGACAGCAGAAGTAAAAAGAGAGTGCGCTTCCAGTGAGCAGGTCATCAAACAGCCATTCCAGATCATCAAAGCAGCCAACAATGGAAAGACAGATGCAGATCTGTTATCCGGAGCTGGATTTACAGTTTATCTGAAATCTTCCCTTACAAAGAAAGCAGATGGAAGCTATGATTTTGATTCTGCCAAACCAGTAGTGAGTGGAGAAAATGGAGCAACGGAGATTTTCACAGATGACAAAGGATATGCCTGCAGTATTCCATTACCATTTGGAAGCTATATTGTGCGTGAAACTACAACACCGCACAATTACAAGCCAGTTGATGATTTTGAAGTGAATATCACAGAGCATCATACAAATGAGCCGCAGATCTGGCGAGTGCTTCTGGATAAAGAGTTTAAGGCAAAACTGAAAATCGTGAAAAAAGACGATGAAACAAAGAAATCCGTCCTGATTGCAGGAACAGAATTTAAGGTATATGACCTGGATAATAAAAAGTATGTTGAGCAGGTAACAACTTACCCAGTGACAACAACCCATAAGTCCTATTTTACGGACAATCAGGGGTATCTGATCATGCCGAAGAATCTGAAGATCGGACATTACCGGATTGAGGAAGTCAACGCACCGGAAGGGTACACAATCAACAAGAATTATGTAGAGATTGCAGTGGATGCAAACACAGCATACCAGATGGATTCTGAAAGCGGAGATGCCATTATTACGGTAGATTACGAGAACCATCCGGTAAAAGGAAAGCTGACGATTTATAAAAAAGGTGAGATGCTGACCGGATTTAAGAAAGATTTTGTTTATGAAGAAAGATACCTGAAGGGTGCAGAATTTAATGTCTATGCAGCTGAAAATATCTATACACCGGATTACCAGAAAGATGAAAACGGAAACAGACAGCTGATCTATGCAAAAGATGCACTGGTAACAACGGTAACGACTGGGGAAGACGGAAAAGCAGTTGCTGATAACCTGCCACTTGGTTCTTACTATGTAGTAGAAAAGACTGCACCGGAAGGATTTGTCCTGAACCATGACAGATCAGAAGTCGCATTTGTCTATGCCAATCAGGATACACCGGTAATTGAACAGGAAGTGACTGTTGGCGATGACCGACAGAAAGTTGCGATTCAGGTAGAAAAACAGGATGCAGAAAATGGTGCAACCGTAGCAGGAGCTGTCTTTGGTATCTATAACAAAGCGGATATTAAGGTGGATGGAAAAGTAATCGTGAAAGCAAACACACTCTTACAGGAAATGACTTCTGATAATGATGGTCTTGCAGTATGTACGCTGGATCTGCCACGTGGACAGTATTATGTGAAAGAGTTAAAAGCACCGGCGGGATTTGTATCCTCTGATGAAATTCTGAATCTGGATGCTTCTTACCAGGGACAGGATGTGAAGACAGTAAAACTGAAAACTGTGAAAAAGAACCAGCCAACAACAGTTGAAATCACAAAATCTGATGTAACAACAGGTGTGGAACTGGATGGGGCAAAACTCACCGTTCTCGATAAAGAAGGAAATGTTGTGGATCAGTGGACTTCTGTAAAAGATCAGCCACATGTGATCAAACGACTGACAGTTGGTGAGGAATACACCCTTCGTGAGGAAATGGCACCTTATGGTTATTTGAAAGCAACGGATGTGAAGTTCACGCTGGAAGATACCGCAGAGATTCAGAAAGTAGAGATGAAAGATGAAGTTCCAACAGGACTTCTGATCATTAACAAAAATGGAGAGTTTTTGGATAAAGTGACACTTCTGGACAATGTAAAAGGTACTGTGGAGCATCTCTTTGAGTATGTAACCGGAAGCCTTTCAAATGTAACTTTCGATGTATTTGCTGCGGAAGATATCAAAGCGGCAGATGGTGTCAGCGAAGATTATTTCAAAGCAGATGAAAAAGTGGGAACTATTACTACAAATTCCAATGGCATTGCACAGATGGGAGATCTCCCGGCTGGAAAATACTATGTGAAGGAAGTAAAAACAACCCATGGTTATGTGCTGGACGGAGAGCCGAGATATGTTGACCTTTCCTACCGGGACCAGAATACACCAGTCATCACTTATGATGAAAAATGGCAGAATGCCCGTCAGAAAATAAAGGTTACGATTCTGAAGAAAGAAAAAGACACAGAACGTGTTCTTGCAGGTGGTGTCTTCGGTCTTTATACCAGTGAAGATATCAAAAATGCAAAGGGCGAGGTACTTCTTGAGAAAGACAGTTTGATCGAGCAGCGAGTAACAGATGAAAAAGGACAGATTACTTTTACGGCAGATCTTCCGGTAGACGGAAAATACTATGTGAAAGAAATCTTTGCACCGGACGGATTTGTTACAACAGAAGAAGTACAGGAGTTTACCTTTGAATATGCCGGAGAAGACCAGACAGAAGTAAGCTACGATTTTACTTTTGAAAATCAGCCAACCACAGTGGAGCTGACCAAAACAGACCTGACAACAGGTAAAGAACTTCCAGGTGCACACCTGAAAGTGACGGATTCAGATGGCAATATAGTAGATGAATGGACTTCTACGGAAGAATCCCATGTGATCAAAGAACTGGTTGTTGGTAAGGAATACACCATGACAGAGACAAAACCGGCAGATGGATATGTTACTGCAGAAAGTATTACTTTTACAGTAGAGAATACAGCAGAGGTTCAGAAGCATGAGATGAAAGATGATGTGACAAAAGTAGAGATCAGTAAGACGGATATCACAGGAGAAACTGAGATTCCGGGTGCGAAACTGACGATTCTCGATAAGGATGATCAGGTAGTAGAGAGCTGGACTTCCACAGAGGAAGCACACTATATCGAAAAACTGCCAATCGGTAAATATACCTTACGTGAAGAGCAGGCACCGAAAGGATATCTTCTGACAGCCGATGTGACGTTTGAGGTGAAAGACACCGGAGAAATTCAGAAAGTGGCTATGAAAGATGATACTGCCAAGGGAAAAGTGATTCTCAATAAGACAGATAAATCGTCAGGAGAACCACTGAAAGGGGTAGAATTTGAACTCCGTGACAGCAAAGGAAAGGTTCTGGAAACCTTAAAGACAGACGCTGCCGGTCATGCAGAAAGTAAGCTGTATGAGATTGCCACATTTAAGAACGGCAAATATGATACAGCAATCAAGTATTATCTGGTGGAAACAAAAACACTGGATGGATACACACTGGATCAGACCAAGCATGAAGTGACATTTGCTTATGCGAATGACAGTACACCAGTCGTGGAAGTTACTTTCAATCTGACAAATGAGAAACCGGAAGTTCCAGAAACACCGAACACACCGGATACACCACAGTCCCATGAAGAGACAAAAGTATCAAATGCACCAAAAACAGGTGACAGCACGAATATTTGGCTGCCGATTCTGCTTCTGGTAATCTCCACAGGAGGTATGGCAGGACTTTATATCTGCAGAAAAAGGAAAAACAAATAAGGAAACCAACGGTTATGATTGGGAGCTTCTATGTGAGGCTCCCTTTTTCATACAAAAAAATCACAGAAAGGAACAGAAAACTATGATGAAAGCAATGGACAAAAGACAGGAAGCACGAAAAAACCAGGAGAAAACTTTAAAGAGAATGATGGCTTATCAGAAGAAAGCCGAGCAGATGGTCAGTAGAAAAAGAATGAACCATCACATGATCAGAAAGGGGTAAAAGCGTATGATGAATAGAAAAGAATTTTATGAATATGTCAAAGACAATGTAAAGGAGTATCTGCCAGAGTCTTATAAGGACGCAGAAATCAAACTGCAGGAAGTAGAAAAAAACAACGGGTTGAAGTTGACAGGTATTACGATTCCAAACGGAGATCAGAGAATCGTACCGACAGTCTATCTGGATTCCCTCTACCAGGAATATATCCATGGAAAAGATGTAGACTCTTGTGTTGGCGATGTGGCTGATATGCGTATTGAGGCACAGGGAAAAGCAGAATTTTTTGATATGGGAGTTCCGGATATTCTGGATTATGAAAAGATGAAAAATAAGTTACAGGTAAGAATTTGTGATAAGGAATGGAATACCGATCGTCTTGCAGATAAAGTAGTCACAGAACACGGAGATTTTGCAGCTTATTATGCAGTAAACCTGGAGGAAAATGGAGAGGGAATCAGCAGTATTCCAGTAACTGTTTCTCTGATGAATGAATGGGGAGTATCTGTCGAACAGATTCAGGCAGATGCGATGATGGCAGATAAGAACAGAGGTGTGCAACTGGTGGATATGACACAGATTGTCGAATCCATGATTTTTGGAGGAACACCAAAGAATCTTTTGAATGAAAAACTGGATATGGAAACTGTGGAGAATCCAATGTTCTGCCTTACCAATGAATCTAAGATGAATGGGGCTTCCCTGTTACTGCAGGAAGATATTCGTAAACAGATTGGGGAATGTTTGGGAAGTGATTACTTTGTCATCCCATCTTCCGTTCATGAAGTGTTGATTCTCCCTGATAACGGAATTTTTCAGGTTCCAGAATTAAATGCGATGGTACAGGAAGTCAATGAGACACAGGTGGAAAGACAGGAACAGCTTTCTGATAAGGTTCAGTTCTGTGATAAAAAGACAGCAGTAATGGAAAATGCTGAGCGCAGGGAAGCACGTCTGGAGAAAGAAAAAGCAGCTGAAAAAGCGGAAGTAAAAGGTGGAATCCATGGAAGATTGGAGAAAGCTAAGGCAGAAATCAAGGAAAAAGAGTCAGACAAAGTGCCAAAGAATAAGTCAAAAGATCTTGCCACAGCATTATAAAGAGTAACAATGATGATTTTAAGGGGACTGTGCCAAGCAGTCCCTTATTTTATGAAAAGGAGTAGCACATGGCAAATAAATTATATGCAATGGAACAGCTGACGGAAGAGGTGGCAAAAGATGTAGCTGCCAGTCCGCAGGAATGGATGCGGTTCCTAAACACGGCATCCAGACTGTACAAATACACTTTTCCAGAACAGCTTTTAATTTATGCACAGCGGCCGGAAGCAACTGCCGTAGCATCCATGGAAATCTGGAATCAGAAGATGTACCGCTGGATCAAAAAGGGATCTAAGGGGATTGCCTTGATTGACAATACTTCCGGATCGAAAACAAAACTTCGTTATGTATTTGATGTGCAGGACACTTATAAAGTGCGGAATCTTGGAAAGGATCCTCAGTTATGGAATCTTCCGGTGGAAGGAGAACAGCTGGTGGCAGATTATCTGCAGGAGCAGTTATCACTGGAAGATATAGAAGGAGGACTTGCTGAAAGTCTGCATCAGGCAGCGAAGGAGAGTATGCAGGAATGGCTTCCAGATACATTGGAAGAACTGAGACTGGATGTAACAGGGACATTTTTGGAAGAACTGGACGAACAGAATCAGGAAGTAGAATTCCGGGAACTGATGACCAATAGTGTCTGGTATGTATTACTAAACCGATGTGGGCTGGATGCACAGGAATATCTGGATGCAGAGGATTTTCGGCATATTACGGACTTCAATCAGCTGAAAGTATTAGGACATCTGGGAAGTGCAGTCAACGAGATCAGCAGACCAGTCCTGATGCAGATTGGACGATATGTTCTGAATGATCTGGAAAATGACCTGAAAACGGTTGCAAAAGAAAAAGAAGTAGCTTATAATGAATTCAACACGTTAATTCGTGAAAGCAATACAGATAACACAGAAGATAGAGAAGAAAAAAAGGAGGAAACAGACTATGAGAGAGATCAGTTACAGCCAGAACGGAGAGTATCAGATTCCAGATATCAGCCTGGAAGAGACGAGAGGAACCATCGGGAAGTACGGAATGATGAGGAAAGAGTATCTGAGAAACCACAAGGTAGCCAGGTTCAACATTCTGACACTGCAGAACCGTCTGGACAGTCACCTGATGGAGATCGACAGTCAGGCAAGGCAGAGAGTAGACAACCTGATGAACGAACTTCTGGAGAAAGATCCGGCACCGGACAAAATGGCAGACGGGATGGCATGGACCAGACACATGAACCAGATCAAGGCACAGGCAGAGGAGCTGGTGATTCAGGAGGTTATTTACAGTTAAGCCTGTTCCCAACAGAAGAGGAACAGTTAGGAGAAATAAGGAAAGCGGCAGCTGCATTGGAACAGCCAGCCGCTTTTCTTATTTCCGATGAAGTGGTAAATGATATTCTCCGCACGGGAAGCGGACAGAAAAATACACTGTTTCATATTACAGCAAGACTGATTGAAGGTCTGGATAATGAAGAAATGCAAAGCTTCTTGAAAGATGAATATGGAACTGGTGGCAAAGGATTTACCATAGATGGTCAGAAAATCAGTATCTGGTATGACAATGATGGTATCCGTATCCGGCGAGGGGACTCTGCCAGAAGAAACTTTGACCGCATGGTTACGTGGGAAGAAGCAGCGAACAGAATTCGGGATATGTATGAGGATGGAAATTACGTGGATAATTTGATTTCCAATAATGCCATTGAACAGGAGCAGGAAGAAATGACCAATCTTCTTGCACTTCATTTTCGGGATACTTGCAGAAACTGGGAAAAGAAACAATCATATTCAGACTGGCAGGATGTAGTGAGTGGAGCATGGACAGATCAAGAGGAAGCAGATGCGATTGTCTATCGTTTTGAATGGCTGCAGAAATATATGGATGAGAATCCGGGAGATTATCACCGCTGGGAGATTCAGCATAATCCGGAATATTTCCAACGCTTTCAGGATCTTCAGAGGGAGCGTTCCTGGGTAGACCAGAAATTTACGGTCGAACGTCCGGCACTATCCTTTATCACACAGGATGAAATTGACGCAGTGTTAAGAAGAGGCGGCATTACTGCAGGAGGACGTAACCGAATCTATGAGTATTTCATGGAACATCATGATATGAAAGATGCAGCTGAGTTCCTGAAAAATGAGTATGGAACAGGTGGTTCCTCACCCGGAATACCAGGAGCAGATGCTTCCGACGCATCCCATGATGCAAAAGGATTAAAACTTGCAAAAGGGAAAATTGGCAGTCCAGAGGTAGAAGTTTTATTAAAGTGGAACAAGGTTGCAGAACGTGTTCGCCAGTTAATCCGCACAGATGATTATTTGTCACCGGAAGAAATGGAAAAGTACGAAGAACGACAGGAAGCACAAAGACTGGCAGATTTGGAAGAAGCACAGCAGATCTTAGGAGAACAGCTGGAGCAGGATACTTTGACAGCGGAAGATATAACGGATTTGCGATTAGTTGATTCAGAATATATGTCTGGTACCAGAACAAAAATCCACGATTTTGATTGCAAAGTTAAGGGAGAAGCGAATCGGCTTCAATACACATTAGAATATCATGATGATGGAGAAGGTTTCACGATTCATACGGAAAAAGATGATATTTGGAATCGAATGTCAACACAAGAATTGGAACGTCTGGATGTAAAACTCGGACAAGAAGTACTTTATTATCATTATCACAACAAAACTGTAAATGCGGATACTTTAGATGAATTACGGGAAATCAGGGAAGAAATTATGGAGGAAGAGTCCTCGTATTTTACTGCTATTTCTCAACGTGTGTGGACAGATTATGATAAAAAAGAAAAAGAATTATCTGGAGAAGTTGAGGTATCGGAAGAAAAAGAATCTTTGGAAGAGATTAACGGAATATCAGAAACGATTCCAGCAACGAACTTCCGCATCACAGATGATGAGCTTGGACAGGGTACAGCAAAAGAAAAGTTCCGTGCCAATATCATGGCTATCCAGTTGTTAAAGAAATGTGAGGATGAGAATCGCAATGCAACACCGGAAGAACAGGAAATCTTATCCAGGTACGTTGGCTGGGGAGGTCTTGCAGATGCATTTGATGAGACAAAAGCTGCATGGGAGACAGAATATTTGGAATTAAAGACGGTTCTTACACCAGAGGAATATGCTGCAGCCAGAGCTTCCACCTTAAATGCTCATTATACACAGCCGATTGTGATTGAAAGTATGTATCAGGTGTTGGAGAATCTGGGATTTACAAAAGGAAATATTCTGGAGCCATCTATGGGAGTCGGGAACTTCTTTGGAATGCTTCCGGAGAATCTAAACCAGTCCAAACTCTATGGTGTGGAACTGGACAGTATCAGCGGTAGAATTGCAAAGCTACTCTATCCAGATGCCAATATTCAGATCAAAGGTTTTGAGAAGACAGATTATCCTAATGATTTTTTTGATGTGGCGATTGGAAATGTGCCATTTGGTGCATACAAGGTCAATGACCGTCAGTATGATCGCTACAATTTCATGATCCATGATTACTTTCTCGCCAAGACGATAGATCAGTTACGTCCAGGTGGTGTGGCGGCACTGATCACAACAAAGGGAACTATGGATAAGGCGTCACCGGAAGTCCGGAAATATCTGGCAGAGCGGGCAGATCTGCTGGGAGCAATTCGACTGCCGAACACAGCTTTTAAGGCAAATGCGGGAACAGAAGTCAGTGCTGATATCTTGTTTTTCCAAAAGAGGGAAAGCCTTACGAAAGAAATGCCGGAATGGATAAATCTGGATAGTGATGTCAATGGAATTACGGTCAATCAGTATTTTGTTCAGCATCCGGAAATGATTCTGGGTGAGATGAAAGAAGTGTCCGGTCCGTATGGTATGGAAACAACCTGTGCTCCAATGGAAGGAGCTGATTTGGAATTACAGTTACAAGAAGCTGTGAAACAAATTAAGGGAAGCATGGTACCGGCAGTAGATGTGGAAACAGAACTGGATGAGATGCCAGAGAGTATTCCGGCAGATCCGAATGTTAGAAATTACAGCTATACGGTTGTAGATGATCAGGTATATTATCGTGTCAACTCTTTGATGAATCAGGTGAAAATGCCTGCAGCCACTGCAGAACGTGTAAAAGGCATGGTTGCAATCCGTGATACCGTCCGGGAGTTGATCGCCATGCAGATGGAGGAATCTGTCACAGATGAAGAAATCCAGAAACAGCAGGAGAAGCTGAATCAGGTATATGATACTTACACAGCAAAGTATGGAGTCATTGGAAGTAATGCTAATAAACGTGCATTTTCTGATGACTCTTCTTATTGTCTGCTGTGTTCCCTGGAAGACTTGAATGAAGATGGAACATTGAAGCGGAAAGCGGACATGTTCACCAAACGAACCATCAAAAAGGCGGTTGCTGTGACAAGCGTGGAGACAGCAACAGAAGCATTGGCATTGTCTCTTAACGAAAGGGCAAAGGTAGACCTTCCTTATATGGCAAAGCTGACCGGAAAGACCGAAGAGAAGATCACAGAAGAATTGGTCGGGGTTATCTTCAAAAATCCACTGACAGACCAGTGGGAAAGCGGAGATGAGTATTTATCTGGAAATGTCAGGGATAAATTAAACACTGCGAGAACCTTTGCAGAGAATCATCCGGAATTTACACCGAATGTCCGTGCTTTAGAGGCAGTTCAGCCGAGAAATCTGGAAGCATCCGAAATTGAGGTGCGTGTTGGAGCTACTTGGATTGAACCTTCGGATTATCAGGATTTTATGGTAGAACTGCTTCATACGCCATGGTATCTTGCGCAGAAGGAAATACAGGTTAAATTCTCTGAGGTAAATGGTGAGTGGAGGATTACAGGAAAGAATGCCGACAGTCCGAGAAATGCGTTTGCCTATGCAACGTATGGAACTGAGAGAGCAAATGCCTATAAGATTCTGGAAGATACCCTGAACCTGAAAGATGTACGCATCTATGATAAGAGCGTCAATGAAAATGGTGATGAGATCCGTGTCCTCAATAAGAAAGAAACCATGCTGGCATCACAGAAGCAGGATGCCATGAAGGCAGCATTTAGGGACTGGATTTTTAAAGATCAGCAGAGGCGTGAACGTCTGGTAAAGGTGTACAATGAACGATTTAACAGCATCCGTCCCCGTGAATACGATGGCAGTCATTTGACTTTCCCAGGAATGAACCCAGAAATAGAGCTTCGTTCGCATCAGAAAAATGCAGTTGCACACCAGCTTTACGGAGAGAATGTACTTCTTGCTCATGTAGTAGGAGCTGGGAAGACTTACGAAATGGTAGCAGCTGCAATGGAAAGTAAAAGACTGGGATTATCACAGAAGAATCTCTTTGTCGTGCCGAACCATTTGACGGAGCAGTGGGGTGCAGAATTCCTACAGTTATATCCGGGAGCCAATATCCTGGTAGCAACCAAGAAAGATTTTGAACCGGCAAACCGGAAAAAGTTCTGTGCCAGAATCGCTATGGGAAATTATGATGCCATTATCATCGGTCATTCTCAGTTTGAGCGTATTCCAATCTCTGATGAGAGGCAGGAAGCCATGCTGCGGAAGCAGATTGATGATCTGGAAATGGCAATCCAGAGTGCAAGGTATGAACAGGACGGCGGGCGTTATACCGTCAAACAGATTGAAAAGACCAGAAAAACCCTGCAGACAAGACTGGAAAAACTGAATCAGAAAGAGAAAAAAGATCAGGTAGTTACGTTTGAAGAACTGGGCGTGGATCATTTGTATGTAGATGAAGCACACAGCTATAAAAATGCGTTTCTCTATACAAAAATGAGAAATGTAGCCGGGATTGCACAGAACGAAGCACAGAAGTCGGCAGATATGTTCAATAAATGTCAATATCTGGACGAGATTACCGGAGGAAAAGGCATTACTTTTGCTACAGGCACACCAATCAGTAACAGCATGACGGAATTATATGTTATGCAGCGGTATCTGCAGAACAGTAAATTACAAAATATGGGACTTGGATTGTTTGATTCCTGGGCTTCCACTTTTGGAGAAGTTGTCACGAGTATCGAACTTGCACCGGAAGGAACAGGTTATCGTGCAAAGTCCAGATTCGCACGGTTTTATAATATTCCGGAACTGATGAATATGTTCAAGGAGATTGCAGATATCAAGACTTCCGATCAATTAAAGCTTCCAGTGCCGGAAGCGGAATATGAAACAGTGGTGCTGAAACCAACGGAACAGCAGAAAGAAATCGTAGAAAGCCTTGGAGAACGTGCAGAAGTTGTCAGAAACGGTGGGGTAGATGCCTCGGTTGATAATATGCTGAAAATTACCAATGATGGAAGAAAGTTAGCATTGGATCAGCGTTTGGTGAATGAATTATTGCCAGATAATCCGGAAAGCAAAATAGCAGTCTGTGCAGAGAAAAGCTATGAAATCTGGAAAGATACAGCAGCACAGAAATCAGCACAGTTGATTTTCTGTGATTTGAGCACACCGAAAGGCGATGGCAGTTTCAATGTTTATGATGATTTGAAGCAGAAACTGATAGAGAAAGGTGTACCGGAAAAAGAGATTGCGTTTATTCATGATGCAAATACAGAAGCAAAAAAGACGGAGCTGTTTGGGAAAGTGAAATCCGGACAGGTTCGTTTTTTGATTGGCTCAACAGCAAAGATGGGTGCAGGAACCAATGTGCAGGATCGTTTGATTGCCCTGCATCATCTGGATATTGGTTGGAAACCATCTGACTTGGAACGTGCGCCCGTAAAGGCATCATAATAAATATACCTTTGGCAAGGTATTAGGATAGTATCTTACAGTCCTATCAT
>NZ_JBCOMI010000038.1:0-36022 GCF_040924245.1 Ruminococcus sp. J1101004sp1_RTP21198st1_B9_RTP21198_201120
CTGTTGATGGAAGCATTATACTACATTGGGACATTTTCCTTTGTGGTATATTAGGACATTATCATAAATGGTTCATATAAATATGCTATTAAAATTATAATATATTGACTTTTAGATATGCATAGGTTATAATGCCATTCGGCAAGAAAGAAGCGATATGTTCAATGTATGCAGCACGAAAGCCCTCAGAGCGGCAACTCTGAGGGCTTTCTTCTTGTATTTTTTCGGAATACGAACCGAGGCTAGTTGTTATTTTTCGCCTCTTCTGTCTTCAAATTCTTCTGTGCAGTAGAAAGCATTAATTTAATTCGGTTCAGCTGGTTTACCTCGCTTGCACCCGGGTCGTAGTCGATGGCTGCAATATTAGCCTTCGGATACTGACGGCGGATTTCTTTGATAACACCTTTGCCAACAATGTGGTTCGGCAGGCAGCCGAATGGCTGGATACAAACAATATTCGGAACATCATCATGGATCAGCTCCATCATTTCACCGGTCAGGAACCATCCCTCACCAGTCTGGTTACCCTCGGAAACAATGGGGCGTGCCATCTTCGCCAGATCGCGAATATCGGCGGTTGGATGGAAATGACGGCTTTCCGCAAGTGCCTCATTTGCAGTCTTACGAACCCAGTCGATTGCCTTAATACCTATATTTCCAAAGAATGCCTTGGATTTCTTAAATCCAAGATTGTCGACCTTGAAATTCTGATTGTAGAAGCAGTAGGACATAAAGTCGATCAGATCCGGCACCACAGGCTCAGCTCCTTCCGCTTCCAGAAGCTCTGCAAGGTGATTGTTTGCAGCCGGAAGGAATTTAACCAGGATCTCACCTACAATACCAACACGAGGCTTCTTCTCATCACTGATCGGGATGGTATCAAAATCGTGAACCATTTCCCGGCACATTTTCTTAAACTGGCTGTGGCTTAATGAGCTGCCGGTAAGAAATGCAATCACACGTTTTTCCCAGATCTTGTGCTTACGGTTTACAATGCCCTTCTCCAGTTCATATGGGCGCATGCGGTAAATACATTTCATAAGAATATCACCAAACACAGCGGCATACACAACAGCCTTCACCAGCGGAAGAGTAAGCTTAAATCCAGGGTTGCTCTCCAGACCGCTAAGGTTAAGGGAGATAACCGGAACCTGTTCCATTCCCGCTTTCTTAAGGGCACGGCGGATAAAAGCAATATAGTTGGATGCACGGCATCCACCGCCTGTCTGGGACATGATAACTGCAGTCTTGTTCAGGTCGTATTTGCCTGATAAAAGAGCGTCCATAATCTGTCCCACAACGATCAGGGAAGGATAGCAGGCATCATTATTTACATATTTCAGACCTACATCAACAGCGTGCTTATTGTCATTTGGAAGCACCTCCAGATGATAGCCGTTTGCATTAAAAGCAGCTTCCAATAAGGAGAAGTGCACCGGTGACATCTGCGGGCAGAGGATGGTGTAATCCTTGCGCATCTCCTTGGTAAACGCAACCTTTTCAATAGAGGACGGTTTAATGGTGCGCTCCCTTTTCTGTGCATCCTTTGCACGGAGGGCTGCAAGAAGAGATCTGACACGGATCCTTGCGGCACCAAGGTTGTTAACCTCATCAATTTTTAGGCAGGTGTAAATCTTGCCGCTGCCATCCAGAATTTCGTAAACCTCATCAGTGGTGACTGCGTCAAGTCCGCAGCCAAAGGAGTTCAGCTGGATCAGATCCAGATCATCACGGGTTTTCACAAAGTTTGCTGCTGCATACAGTCTGGAGTGGTACATCCACTGATCATTGACACGGATCGGGCGCTCAACAGGTATCAGATGGGAAACAGAATCCTCCGTGAGAACTGCCACTCCATAGCTGTTGATCAGATCCGGGATACCATGATGAATCTCAGGGTCAATATGGTAAGGACGGCCTGCCAGAACGATACCCCGGCGGCCTGTCTCCTTCAGGTACTGAAGTGTCTCCTCACCTTTTTTCTCAATGTCCTTATGTACGGCAGCCATTTCCTCCCATGCCTTGTGAGCGGCTTCCTTCACCTCAGATTCCGGGATATCCGGGAAAATCTCAGTCAGTCTCTTTGTAACGATCTCTTCAGAGGTCAGGGCCAGGAACGGATTCATAAAGGTAATGGACGGATCGTGAAGCTCGTCCACATTGTTCTTAATATTCTCTGCATAAGAGGTAACGATAGGGCAGTTGTAATGGTTGACTGCATCCGGGAATTCATTTCGCTCGTAAGGGATACACGGATAGAAAATGAATTTCACACCATTTTTGATCAGCCAGGTCACATGTCCGTGGGCAAGCTTGGCTGGATAGCACTCGGATTCGCTTGGAATGGATTCAATGCCCAGCTCATAAATCTTTCTAGTAGAGGTAGGAGAAAGCACTACCTGATATTTCAGCTCAGTAAAGAAGGTATACCAGAAAGGATAATTCTCAAACATATTTAAAACTCGCGGAATACCAACTTTTCCCCGGGTAGCCTTATCCGGAGAAAGAGGCGGATAGGAGAAAAGCCGTTTGTACTTGTATTCATAAAGGTTGGGGATATGATCCTTATTCTTCTCCTTACCAATACCGCGCTCACAGCGGTTACCGCTTACGAACTGACGCCCGCCAGTGAATTTGTTGATGGTAAGACGGCAGTTATTGGTACATCCGTGGCAGTTGGCCATGGAGGTGGTATATTTCAGCTCGTTGATCTTTCCAATGGAAAGCATGGTAGTCTCACGGCCTTCTGCATGGTAGCGCTCCTTGGCAATGAGGGCAGCACCGAAAGCGCCCATAATACCGGCAATGTCAGGACGAATAGCTTCACAGCCTGCAATGCGCTCAAAGCTTCGAAGAACACCGTCGTTGTAGAAGGTTCCACCCTGTACCACAATATGACGTCCCAGCTCTTTGGCATCGGAAACCTTGATAACCTTGTAAAGCGCATTCTTGATAACAGAGTATGCAAGACCTGCGGAAATATCAGCTACGGATGCACCTTCCTTCTGGGCCTGCTTTACCTTGGAGTTCATAAATACGGTACATCTTGTTCCAAGGTCAATGGGGTGCTCCGCAAAAAGAGCGGCCTTAGCAAAGTCCTGTACGGAGTAGTTCAGAGACTTGGCGAAAGTTTCGATAAAGGAACCGCATCCGGAGGAACATGCCTCGTTCAGCTGTACGCTGTCTACGGTCTGATTACGGATCTTGATGCATTTCATATCCTGTCCGCCGATATCGACGATACAGTCAACCTCCGGGTCGAAGAAAGCTGCTGCATAGTAATGGGAAACGGTCTCAACTTCCCCCTCATCCAGCAGAAGAGCGGCCTTCATCAGAGCCTCGCCGTAGCCTGTGGAACAGGAAAATGCAATGTGTGCATCCTCCGGAAGAATGCTGTAGATCTCCTGGATAGAACGGATGGCTGTCTTAAGCGGGCTTCCGTTATTATTGCTGTAGAAGGAGTAAAGCAGGGTTCCGTCCTCACCTACAAGAGCAGTCTTGGTGGTGGTGGAACCTGCATCAATACCTAGATAGCAGTTGCCGTGATACTGGGAAAGGTCACCCTTCTTTACCTGATAGGCACTCTGACGCTTGTTAAATGCCTCATAGTCTTCCTCCGTGGCAAACAGAGGCTCCATACGTTCCACCTCGAAATCCAGTTTGATGGAGTTCTTCAGGCGGTTTGTCATATCTGTAAGGGAAACGGTTACCTCATCTTTCGCATTCATAGCAGAACCCATAGCTGCGAAAAGATGGGAATTCTCAGGTGTGATAGCGTGCTCGTCATCCAGCTTCAGGGTACGGATAAAGGCAGCCTTCAGCTGATCCAGAAAGTGAAGGGGACCGCCGAGAAATGCAACATGACCGCGGATCGGCTTGCCGCAGGCAAGACCGGAAATGGTCTGGTTTACAACTGCCTGGAAAATGGAAGCGGAAAGATCCTCCTTGGTGGCACCGTCGTTGATCAGAGGCTGGATGTCAGTCTTGGCAAATACACCGCAGCGGGCTGCGATGGGATAAAGCGCCTTGTAATTCTTCGCATATTCATTCAGCCCGGTGGCATCTGTCTGAAGCAGGGAAGCCATCTGATCGATGAAAGAACCGGTACCTCCTGCACAGATACCATTCATACGCTGTTCAATATTGCCGCCTTCGAAGTAGATGATCTTGGCATCCTCGCCGCCAAGCTCGATGGCAACATCCGTCTGGGGCGCAATCTTCTGAAGAGAAGTGGATACCGCAATTACCTCCTGTACAAAAGGAACGCCAAGGTGGTTGGCGAGGGTAAGTCCGCCGGAGCCTGTGATCACCGGATGAAGGGTAAGCTCTCCAAGTTTGCCATAAGCTTTCGCCAGAAGCTCTGCCAGGGTTTCCTGGATGTTGGCGAAATGACGCTGGTAATCTGCGAAAAGCAGGGTGTCGTTTTCATCAAGTATTGCAATTTTGACAGTGGTGGAACCAATGTCAATTCCTAATGTATATTTGTTGCTCATGTAAAGAATATGCCTCCTCATCTGTTGCATATGTGCTTAAATCGTTACTGTTCACTTCGTTTACAGTAACACGCTTCGCGATGCACAGAAATCATGCTTTGCATGATTTCACGCCGCAACTCTCGGGTTTTCTGTGAACTTTGTTCACAAAAAACACCTCGCGGAACGTTACCAGTGAACAGTAACCTTAAATCTTCTTATTTATATGTGAAAATTCAAATGCAAATATTCCGTAATATTATACGATACCCCGGCTTAAATGACAATGTAAAAGTTTAACAAGGATTCTTCGCACAAGTGTTGAATTTTCGGTTATTTCGGGCTATAATATATGAAGTTTTCTGCCGTGGTTTTGCACTCTTTTGTAAGTGTAAAAAGAAAAATGTCTTTGCAGGGCAGCAGAAACAGAAATTTTTTTGAAGATAAAGACTTAAAAAGAAAGGATTCACATATGGCAAAATATACACTTATGAAAACAGAAGGCCGTGCCAAGCGTGCCCAGTTTGAGACAGTACATGGAACCATCCAGACACCTGTGTTTATGAACGTGGGAACTGTTGGAGCCATCAAGGGTGCAGTATCCACCATGGATCTGAAGGATATCGGAACCCAGGTTGAGCTTTCCAATACCTATCATCTCCATGTAAGAACAGGAGACAAGCTGATCAAGGAATTTGGCGGACTTCACAAGTTTATGGTCTGGGACAGACCGATTCTTACTGATTCCGGCGGCTTTCAGGTGTTTTCCCTGGCAGGACTTCGCAAGATCAAGGAAGAGGGCGTTTATTTCCAGTCCCACATTGACGGTCATAAGATTTTTATGGGACCGGAGGAGAGTATGCAGATCCAGTCTAATCTGGGTTCCACCATTGCCATGGCATTTGACGAATGTCCAAGCAGCGTGGCAAGCAGAGAATATGTACAGGCTTCTGTAGACCGCACTACCAGATGGCTGGAGCGCTGCAAGGCTGAGATGACCAGACTGAACAGTCTGCCGGATACAGTGAATAAAGAGCAGCTGCTTTTCGGAATCAATCAGGGAGCTATCTATGCAGATATCCGTATTGCACATGCAGATACCATTTCCAAACTGGATCTGGACGGCTACGCAGTTGGCGGTCTTGCAGTTGGGGAAACTCATGAGCAGATGTATCATATTCTGGACGAAGTCGTGCCTCACCTTCCGCAGAACAAACCTACCTATCTGATGGGAGTAGGTACTCCTGCCAATATTCTGGAAGGAGTCGCAAGAGGAATCGACTTCTTTGACTGCGTATATCCAAGCCGTAACGGACGTCATGGACATGTTTACACCAATCGGGGCAAGCTGAATCTGTTTAATGCGAAATATGAATTGGATCCGTCCCCAATCGAAGAGGGATGCCAGTGTCCTGCCTGTCAGCATTACAGCAGAGCCTATATCCGCCACCTTCTGAAAGCGAAAGAAATGCTGGGAATGCGCCTTTGCGTGCTTCATAATCTTTACTTCTACAATCACCTGATGGAGGAAATCCGGGATGCACTGGATCAGGGCAATTTTGCAGAATATAAAGAAATGCGTCTGGCTGGTTTTGAAGAGGGAAAAATTAACAGCAGATACAGTAAATGAAATTAATATAAAAAATCGGAAAAATACTTGAAGAATCAAATTATTTTGTGTATTATATACTATAATGCGCTGGTGAAAAAGACAGGGCGTGATAGTAAGATACAGGAGGAATAGCAAATGGACGCATCAAGCGGAATGAGTATGGGATTTACCATCGTATGGCTGGTTGTACTTTTCGGTATTATGTATTTTCTGATGATCAGACCTCAGAAGAAAGAGCAGAAGAGAGTACAGGCGATGCTCAGCGATATGGCTGTAGGTGACAGTATTGTAACTACAAGCGGCTTCTACGGTGTCATCATTGACATGACAGAAGAAGACGTGATCGTAGAGTTCGGTAACAATAAGAACTGCCGTATCCCTATGAGGAAACAGGCAATTGCCGAAGTTGAGAAAGCAGAGCAGGCTTCTGCATAATCAGATTCATCCGAATATGACAGAAACTAAGAACAGGCTTCATTCCATAAAGGGATGGGGCCTTTTTTCTTCCGTGAATGTTTTTTGAGAATGGGAAAAAAGGCAGTTTTTTGACAGTTTTTTACTTTAACATGTTGAAATATTAAAGAAAGTGCGTTATTATAATAACAATTATCCATTGGTGTCAGGCGAGAGGTGATTTTCCGCTGGCATTCAGAAACGAAGGAGAGGAAATTATTATGAATTACAACATTTCACTGATCCCCGGAGACGGAATCGGTCCGGAAATCGTTGCAGAAGCAAAAAAAGTTCTGGACAAAGTATGTGAGAAATATGGACATACTTTTTCTTATTCTGAAGTACTTTTAGGCGGAGCTTCCATTGATGTACATGGAGTACCGCTTACAGACGAGGCAATCGCTACAGCGAAAGCTTCTGATGCAGTTCTTATGGGCTCTATCGGTGGAGATGCCAAGACATCCCCATGGTATAAGCTAGAGCCATCCAAACGCCCGGAGGCAGGACTTCTTGCCATTCGTAAGGCACTGAATCTTTTTGCAAACCTTCGCCCTGCATATTTATACAACGAACTTCGTGCAGCATGCCCTCTTCGCGATGAGATCATTGGAGACGGATTTGACATGATCATCGTACGAGAGCTTACAGGCGGTCTTTATTTTGGCGAAAGAAAAACAGTAGAAGAGAACGGTGTAAAGAAAGCCATCGATACCCTTTCCTACAACGAAAACGAGATTCGCAGAATTGCCATCAAGGCATTTGACATTGCCATGAAACGCCGCAAAAAAGTAACAAGCGTTGACAAGGCAAATGTTCTGGATTCCTCCAGACTTTGGAGAAAAGTAGTAGAAGAGGTAGCGAAGGATTACCCGGAAGTTACTCTTGAGCATATGCTGGTTGACAACTGTGCAATGCAGCTGGTGAGAGATCCCAAGCAGTTTGATGTTATTCTTACTGAGAATATGTTCGGCGATATTCTTTCTGATGAGGCCAGCATGGTGACAGGATCTATCGGAATGCTTTCCTCTGCCAGCCTGAACGAGACAAAATTTGGTCTTTATGAGCCAAGCCATGGCTCTGCACCTGATATTGCAGGTCAGAATAAGGCCAACCCGATCGCAACCATCCTTTCCGCAGCCATGATGCTTCGTTTTTCCCTGGATCTGGATGAGGAAGCAAATGCAGTTGAGACTGCTGTACAGAAGGTTCTGACTGCCGGATACCGTACCGGTGACATTATGTCTGAGGGATGCACTCTGGTTGGAACGAAAGAGATGGGTGACCTGATCGCTAAGGAAATTTAGAATTCGAAATAAACAAAAAGCAAATGGATCATTTTTCCCGGCTATGAAGCAAAAAGGAGATACAAGTTATGAGAAGTGACGCAGTAAAAACAGGCACACAGCAGGCACCTCACCGTTCCCTGTTCAATGCCCTTGGAATGACAAAAGAAGAAATGGAGCGCCCGCTAGTAGGAATCGTTTGTTCCTACAATGAGATTGTACCAGGCCACATGAACCTGGATAAAATCGCACAGGCTGTAAAGCTTGGCGTGGCAATGGCTGGAGGAACTCCGGTCATGTTCCCTGCAATCGCTGTCTGTGACGGTATTGCAATGGGACATATCGGTATGAAATATTCTCTTGTAACAAGAGACCTGATCGCAGATTCCACAGAGGCTATGGCACTGGCTCACCAGTTTGACGCTCTTGTTATGATCCCGAACTGTGACAAGAACGTACCAGGACTTCTGATGGCAGCAGCCAGAATCAACGTTCCTACCGTATTCGTAAGCGGAGGCCCGATGCTGGCTGGTCATTTAAACGGACACAAGACAAGTCTTTCCAGCATGTTTGAGGCTGTTGGTGCTTACGCAGCAGGCAAGCTTACAGAGGAAGGCCTGACTGAGTGTGAGAACAAAACATGTCCGACCTGCGGTTCCTGTTCCGGTATGTACACTGCAAACAGTATGAACTGCCTTACTGAGGTTCTTGGTATGGGACTGAAAGGAAACGGAACCATCCCGGCTGTATATTCCGAGCGTATCCGTCTTGCAAAGCATGCAGGAATGCAGGTTATGGAAATGTACCGCCGCAACATCCGTCCAAGAGATATTATGACAAAAGAGGCACTTCTGAATGCCCTTACGGTAGATATGGCTCTTGGCTGTTCCACAAACAGTATGCTTCATCTTCCGGCAATTGCACATGAGATTGGCTGGGATTTCGATATCAGCTTTGCAAATGAAATCAGTGCAAAGACTCCGAATATCTGCCACCTTGCACCTGCAGGCCCTACCTACATGGAAGACCTGAACGAAGCAGGCGGCGTATACGCAGTTATGAACGAGCTGAATAAGAAGGGACTCCTTCACACAGAATGCATGACTGTAACCGGAAAAACAGTAGGCGAGAATATCAAGGACTGTGTAAACCTGAACCCGGAAGTAATCCGCCCGATCGACAATCCATACAGCACCACAGGCGGACTTGCTGTACTTCGGGGCAACCTTGCACCAGATGGAAGTGTTGTGAAACGTTCCGCAGTTGTTGCTGAGATGATGGTTCATGAAGGACCTGCAAGAGTATTTGACTGCGAGGAAGACGCGATTGCGGCAATCAAAGGCGGCAAGATCGTAGAAGGTGACGTTGTTGTCATCCGTTATGAAGGACCGAAGGGTGGTCCTGGAATGAGAGAAATGCTGAATCCTACCTCTGCAATCGCAGGTATGGGACTTGGTTCTTCTGTAGCCCTTATTACAGATGGACGTTTCAGTGGTGCATCCAGAGGCGCTTCCATCGGACATGTTTCACCAGAGGCAGCAGTAGGCGGTCCCATCGCCCTTGTTGAGGAAGGGGATATCATCAGCATCAATATTCCGGAACTGAAGCTGGAACTGAAGGTTTCTGATGAAGAGCTTGCAGCAAGAAAAGCAAAATGGCAGCCGAGAGAGCCGAAGGTTACAACCGGATATCTGGCAAGATATGCAGCAATGGTTACTTCCGGAAACCGCGGTGCGATCCTTGAGGTTCCGAAAGCAAAATAATAAGATTCTTATCCGGACATGTGAATGGAATTATGGTTCATGAAAGTATGGTTCTTTCATAGCAAATGTCCGAGATTTTTACAGTATAATATACCAGGAGGAAATGAAATTGCAGCTTACAGGAGCGGAGATCATCATAGAATGTTTGCTGGAGCAAAGCGTGGATACCGTTTTCGGATATCCAGGCGGAGCTATTCTGAACGTTTATGACGCCCTTTACCGATACAGTGATAAAATCAAACATGTACTTACTTCCCATGAGCAGGGAGCTTCCCACGCGGCAGACGGTTACGCCCGTGCGACAGGAAAGGTCGGAGTGTGTCTGGCAACTTCCGGCCCAGGTGCAACCAACCTGGTAACCGGAATTGCCACCGCGTGTATGGACTCTGTTCCTGTGGTAGCAATTACCTGTAATGTTGGAACTGCCCTTCTTGGAAAAGATTCCTTCCAGGAAGTTGATATCGCAGGCATTGTAATGCCTGTGACAAAACACAGCTATATTGTCAAAGATGTAACAAAGCTTGCAGACACCATCCGCAAAGCTTTTATCATCGCCAAAAGCGGTCGTCCTGGTCCGGTACTCGTAGATGTGCCAAAGGACGTAACCGCAGCAAAATGTGAATATATCCGTCACACCATCACAGCCGTAGAGCCGAAGGTTGACACCATCCGTCCGAAGGATGTGGATACAGCAGCCCAGATGATCGCAGCAGCGAAAAAGCCATTTATTTTTGTTGGCGGCGGTGCTGTGATCGCAGATGCATCTGAAGAAGTCCGTGCACTTGCCCACAAGATCCAGGCTCCGGTCTGCGACAGCCTTATGGGAAAAGGGGCTTTTTCCGGAGAGGATGAGCTTTACACAGGTCCGGTTGGAATGCATGGAACCAAAACTTCCAACTACGCAATGTGCGAGTGTGACCTTCTGATCACTCTTGGTGCACGCTTCAGCGACCGTGTGACAGGAGATACAAAGACCTTCGCACCGAAGGCAAAGATCCTGCAGATTGATGTAGATGCAGCGGAGATCAACAAGAATATTGCAGTTGATGCTTCCGTGATCGGAGATCTGAGGGAAGTGCTGAAGCTTCTCCTTGTGAAAATCCCGGAGAAGCGCCATGATGAATGGGTACAGCATATTCAGGATATGAAAGCTAAGTATCCGTTGAATTACGATCATTCCCAGCTTACCGGACCCTACGTGATCCAGAAGCTTTATGAACTGACTGGTGGAGATGCAATCATTTCCACAGATGTAGGACAGCACCAGATGTGGGCGGCCCAGTATTTCAAATTTAAGGAGCCGAGAACCTTCCTGACATCAGGAGGGCTTGGTACCATGGGTTACGGCCTTGGCGCAGCAATCGGAGCAAAGATGGGCTGCCCGGACAAAACCGTGGTAAATATAGCAGGAGACGGCTGTTTCCGTATGAACATGAACGAGATCGCCACGGCAGTTCGCTGCGGCAAACCTCTTGTCCAGATCATTCTGAATAATCATGTTCTGGGAATGGTACGCCAGTGGCAGACTCTGTTCTATGAACAAAGATATTCTCAGACCATCTTAAATGATGGTGTGGACTTCGTGAAAGTTTCTGAAGCAATGGGAGCAAAAGCAATCCGCGTTACGAAGATGGAAGAAGTAGAGCCTGCACTTAAGATGGCGCTTTCATCAGAGGGTCCGGTAGTTCTTGATTGCTGGATCGACCAGGATTTAAGCGTATATCCTATGGTTCCTGCAGGAGCAAGTTTAGACGAGGTATTTGATGAGGAGGATGTGAAGAAATGAGCAGAGTGTACAATTTTTCCGCAGGACCGGCGGTCCTTCCGGAAGAGGTGTTGAAAGAAGTCGCAGATGAAATGATGGATTACAATGGTACCGGCATGTCCGTTATGGAAATGAGCCACAGAAGTGCTGCATTCCAGGAGATCATTGACACAGCTGAGAAGGATCTTCGTGAGCTGATGAATATTCCGGACAACTATAAGGTACTTTTCCTTCAGGGCGGCGCTTCCCAGCAGTTTGCCATGATCCCAATGAACCTTATGAAAAATAAGGTGGCTGACTACATTGTAACCGGTCAGTGGGCAAAGAAAGCATACCAGGAAGCACAGAAATACGGAAAAGCAAACAAGATTGCTTCTTCCGAGGATAAGACTTTCTCTTACATTCCGGATTGCAGCGATCTGCCAATCAGCCCGGATGCAGACTATGTTTATATCTGTGAGAACAACACCATTTATGGAACCAAGTTCAAAGAGCTTCCAAATACAAAGGGCAAAACACTTGTGGCAGATGTATCCTCCTGTTTCCTTTCCGAGCCGGTTGATGTAAGCAAATATGGTATTATCTATGGCGGCGTTCAGAAGAACATCGGACCTGCAGGTATGGTAATCGCCATTATCCGCGAGGATCTGATCACAGAAGATGTTCTTCCGGGAACACCTACCATGCTTACCTATAAGACACATGCAGACGCTGGTTCCCTTTATAATACACCGAATGCATATTGCATCTACGTATGCGGTAAAGTTTTCAAATGGCTGAAGAAAATGGGCGGTCTGGAAGAGATGAAGAAACGCAACGAGGAGAAAGCAAAGATCCTTTACGATTTCCTTGATTCCAGCAAGCTTTTCCATGGCACCGTTGTTCCGAAAGACCGTTCTCTTATGAATGTTCCTTTTGTAACAGGAGATAAAGAGATGGATGCGAAATTCGTTGCTGAGGCTGCCAAGGCAGGTCTTGTGAACCTGAAAGGCCACAGAACCGTTGGCGGTATGAGAGCAAGTATTTATAACGCAATGCCAAAGGCTGGTGTGGAAGCGCTGGTTGCATTCATGAAAAAGTTTGAGGAGGAAAATGCCTGATGTTTCAGTATCATTGCCTGAATCCTATTGCCCAGAAAGGCCTGGACATTTTTGATGATAATTATAAAAAAGCAGATACTCTGGATGACTGCCAGGCAGTTCTTGTAAGAAGTGCCAAGATGCATGACATGGAGCTGCCGGAGAGTGTTGCTGTGATCGCACGTGCCGGAGCCGGAGTCAATAACATTCCGGTGAAAGAGTGTGCAGAGAAAGGCATCGTCGTATTTAATACTCCTGGAGCCAATGCAAATGGTGTAAAGGAGCTGGTTCTTGCCGGTATGCTTCTTGCTTCCCGTGACATTGTGGGAGGTATTGAGTGGGTACAGAGAGAAAAAGACCAGGAAGATATTGATAAGCTTGCTGAGAAACAGAAGAAACAGTTTGCAGGCTGTGAGATCATGGGCAAAAAGCTTGGTATCATCGGTCTTGGTGCTATCGGAAGCATGGTGGCAAATGCAGCAGCTTCCCTTGGGATGGAGGTTTATGGATATGATCCATACATTTCCATCGATGCAGCATGGAACCTTTCCCGTACTATTAAGCACAGCAAGAGCTTAGATGAGATTTACAGCAAGTGCGATTATATCACTGTACATGTACCGCTTCTGGATTCCACAAAGAAGATGATCAACAAAGAGGCTTTTGATAAGATGAAAGACGGTGTTGTACTTCTGAACTTTGCCCGTGACCTTCTGGTTGACGAGGATGCGCTGATTGAGGCGCTGAACAGCGGCAAGGTGAAAAAGTATGTAACGGACTTTGCCAACCATACAGTTGCAGGTCATGAGGGCATTCTGGTAACTCCTCATCTTGGAGCATCCACAGAGGAATCTGAGGAGAACTGTGCAGTTATGGCTGTGAAGGAGGTTCGTGATTTCCTTGAGAATGGTAATATCAAAAACTCCGTAAACTTCCCGAACTGTGATATGGGTACCTGCGTAGCAGTAGGACGTATTGCCATTACACATAAGAACATTCCTAACATGATCAGCCAGCTGACCAAGATCCTTGGTGCTGAGGGCCTGAACATTGCAGACATGACCAACAAGAGTAAAGGTGAGTATGCGTATACTCTGATCGATCTGGAGAGTGCAGCTTCCGCAGAGGCGCTAGATGCGCTGAAGGCTATTGAAGGTGTTTCAAAGGTTCGCGTGGTGAAATAAATTCAAATACAGATAATTGACATTAAGACAACAGAATGTTAATATAAGTATAGAAAAAGAGTGTTGCCGATAGACGGTTAGTCCATATACTGGTTAGCAAAAATTGCCGCTTAGTTTACAGACAGGGCGGCTATTTTTGTGTATTATTTACATCTTTACCCAATGTGTATCCTATTGTAAAGCAGGTTAAGCCGAAGCTTACAACTGCTATAAGGTCAACAATACTCATTGGCTTAGCCCTCCTTTCCACTGAATTCCCTTACGGGTTTCTATGTAATCAGAGAGTCACAGTCCCTCTGTTGAAGGACTAACCGCCTACCGTTATGGCAACACCCATATAATAATTATATCAGCTTTGGTAAGGAAACACAACCTGGATATTTAACAATAGAATAAAAAATATTTTAATAATAAAAACAGAAACAACTAATTCGGAAGAATTAGTTGTTCCTGTTTTTATTGTTTATATGTTTTATTTTTTATGTAGATTATCTGCCATTCTTTGCAATAAATTCCTCAACCTCTTCGCGAGTTGGCATTACGCGGAGAGCACCCTTGCGGGTAGTGATAAGAGATGCGCCTGCGTTTGCGAAGGTAAGCATTTCCATCAGGTTCTCGTCGGAGAGGTCTTCCAGACCGTGCTCCAGAACATAGTTCAGGATGCTGGCACAGAAGGTGTCTCCGGCACCTGTGGTCTCAATGGTGTGCTCCTGAAGGAATGGAGCGCATTCTACGCGGCGTCCCTTGTAATAAGCACGGCTTCCGTCTTTACCCATGGTGATAAGAACCAGCGGAATGTGATATTTCTCTTCGATCAGTGCAGCACCCTTGTCGTAGTCTGTGGTATCGAAAAGGAATTCCACTTCGTTGTCAGAAATCTTCAGAACGTCACATTTGGTAAGACCGTATTCAATCTCGACGCGGGCATCCTCAAGGGATTTCCAGAGTGGCGGGCGCAGATTGGGGTCAAAGGTGATGATACAGCCGGCTTCTTTTGCTACCTCAATGGCATGACGTGTAGCTTCACGTACGCCCTCATGGGTAGAAGAGAGAGTTCCGAAATGGAAAATGCGGGAATCGCGGATCAGGTCGTCTGGAACCTCATCCATAGTCAGCATCATGTCAGCACCTGGATTACGATAGAAAGAGAAGTCTCTGTCTCCATCCGGATAGGTGTGGACAAATGCCAGTGTGGTATGTACTTCTTCATCCATAATAAGAGCTCTTGTATCAATTCCAACTTCTTCCACAGCGGCCTTCAGCTGGTTTCCGAACATATCCTTTCCAACTTTTCCGATAAAAGCGGTCTTCTTGCCAAGGCGCTCAAGCATAGCCAGAACATTACATGGAGCTCCGCCCGGGTTCGCTTCCATGATTGGGTTGCCCTGCGCGCTGGTTCCATTCTCTGTGAAATCGATGAGAAGCTCGCCAAGTGCAGTTACGTCGTAGTTTCGATTACTCATTGAAAAATCCTCCTTAGGTGTTTTCAAAATTATATACCAATAATTTAACGCAGAGGGGTGTATTTGTCAAACAAATTTCTTTCTTTTTCCTGCTTAAAATGGTAAAATAGAAATATCAAAATTATGGTCGGATCGACGAGAAAATTATAACAATATTAACATATTTTCTAAAAATCCGACAGTCCGTGAAAATTGGCGGGGAAATGGAGAGACTTATGAGCAAAACAGTATATGATTATATGGACTGGCCAGAAATTGAAGCGGTTGTATACGGGGAAGAGACAGCGCCAAGAGATGTGATGGGACCGAGACTGACACCGGATGGTGTGCTGATACAGGGCTTTTTTCCGGAAGCCAGAGCTGCGGCAGTGGTTACAGGGCACAAGAAATATGAAATGGAGCTGGAGGACGAGGCTGGCTATTATGCAGTGTTGATCCCAGGGAGAAGAATTCCGGATTATGAATTTCAGGTAGAGTTTGAGAAGGAGACGAAGAACTTTAAGGACGCCTACGCATTTGGCGGACTTCTCACAGAAGAGGATGAAAGAGCCTTCCTTGGAGGCGTATATTATGAAGCCTATAAGAAAATGGGCGCACATCCCATGGTGATGAATGGGGTGGCAGGCACTCATTTCGCAGTGTGGGCACCCAATGCAGTTCGGGTAAGTGTGGTTGGCGAATTTAATAATTGGGATGGCAGAGCACTCCCTATGCATAAGATGCCTATGTCAGGTATTTATGAATTGTTTATTCCGGGAGTAAAGGCGGGGGATGCCTATCGTTATGAAATTAAGGCAAAAGGAGACGTGCTACTTCAGAAAGCAGATCCTTATGGAAACAGAACCCAGCCTGCACCATTGTGGAATTCTGTTGTAGCGGATGTCTCTGATTTTACATGGAATGACAGCAGCTGGATGGCTGAACGTAAGAAATATGATGACCGCAGGCAGCCGGTTTCCATTTATGAGACAAGCCTGGGACAGTGGGAATCAGGAAAAGAGCTGGTGGCTTTTGCGAAAGAAAAGGGATATACCCATGTGGAGCTTCATCCGATTATGGAGTTTCTGGAGGATGGCTCAGACGGATACCCTACATCTGCATACTTTGCAGTCAGCACACGTTATGGCACACCAGCAGAATTTGCAGCATTGGTGGATGAGCTTCATCAGGTGGGAATAGGCGTGATCCTTGACTGGTCACCGGCACAGTTCCCGAGATACGCAGGCGGTCTGGAGAAATTTGACGGAACAGCCCTTTATGAAGTGAAAGACCTGGAAATGGCAGTCCACCCAATGTGGGGCACCATGCTTTATAATTATGACAGTCCTATGGTAATGGATTTCCTGATTTCCAATGCCTGTTTCTGGCTGGAGATCTTCCATGTGGACGGGCTTCGTATGGATGATGTGGATGCCATGCTTTATCTGGATTATGGAAGAAAGGATGGATGGACGCCGAATATGTATGGCTCCAATGAGAATCTTCCTGCCATTGAATTTCTGAAGCATCTGAATTCCATTGTGAAGAAGCGTGATCCAGGGGCACTTCTGATCGCACAGGAGGATGGCCTGTGGCCGGAGCTGACTGACAGTGTGGAGAATGATCACATTGGATTTGATTATAAGTGGAGTGGCGGATGGACAAGAGATTTCCTATTCTATCTGTCAGTAGATCCGATTTTGCGGAAGAATTATCATGACCAGCTGACTTTGTCCACCTTATATGCATATTCTGAGCATTATATTCTGACTCTTGGAAGCAGAGATGTGGGAAGCCTGGATCAGTTTATGGCGAAACTTCCGGGAGATGAGAAGCAGAAGCTGGCACAGGTGAGAGAGGCTTATTCCTATATGATGGTGCATCCCGGTTGTAAGATGATGGCACCAGGGGCTGATATGCCTGAGGAACTTGGGAAATGCATTCAGGCATTGAATGCTCTTTATAAGAATTCACCTGCACTTTATCAGATGGATGATGAGTATGACGGATTTGAATGGGTTCAGCTGATGAAATATGAGGAGAATGTGATCACCTTTCTGCGTAAGACAGAGAAACCAGAGGAAACTTTGCTTGTAATCTGTAATTTCGCCGCAATTCCCTACGAGAATTACCAGGTGGGCGTGCCCTTTGCAGGGAAATATAAAGAAATCTTTAATAGCGATGCAGCAGAATTCGGCGGCGAGGGTGTAGTGAATTCTCGTGTGAAGACAGCAAAAGCAGAAGAGTGCGATGAACGGGAGCATTCTATTAAGGTGAAGCTGCCGGCACTTGGTGTAAGCATCTACAGCTGCACTCCCGGGAAAGCCCCAGCCAGGAAGAATGTGACCGCAGCGAAAACTGCGAAAGATAAGACTGCAGGAAAATTGGTAAGGACTGTGAAGGCAAAAACTCCAGCAAAGAAGTCAGTAAAGGAAGAAAAAGCTGCGAAAGCAGAAGAAGCTGTCAAGGCAGAGAAAAAGGCAGAAACAGTGAAGAAAAGAGCCACAGCAAAAAAATGACAATAACAAAGCAGACAGAAATAGCAAATGAGAAATAAATAGCCAATAAGTAATAAAATAGCAAAAAAGACTGCATTTACATATCTGAATTTCAGATGTGAGGAATGCAGTCTTTTTGAATCTTTTTACAATAAGTAAGTAGCGAAGCGAATCTGGAATATCCGTTTGACCAAATAAAAAAAGCTGGAAATGAGACTCGAACTCACGACCCCTTCATTACGAGTGAAGTGCTCTACCGACTGAGCTATTCCAGCTTATGGAATGATAAGTGTATAAAAATTTATACACTTATCAGACACAAAAAATATTTTAAGTTATAAGCAGCCATTTGTCAAGAAAATCTTGGGTAAAAATTCTGATTTATCGTGGGAGAAAATTCTGATTATACGATTTTAAACCAGTCTTTTTCCTCAAACTCAACTACCGTACAGTCATTTGCATAAGTACATTCCGGTAAAATGATCATTGCATGAAGGACATCGTTGTTTACCGGCAGAGGACATAAATGCCAGATAGCAGCATTGATCTTTACCATATGTCCTTTGGGAACAATGAAGGCCTTTGTAAGTTCCGGGACTGGCGTACCGGCAGATGCAGGAGCAACATGAATGATCATATCATCATCCAGAGCTACAATGCCTTCCCAGGTGGTTGTGTGGTATTCTGCCATCTTAACGATTCGCTCATCTTTGCGTACGGCAATGGGAGAAAATCCCATACTTCCCATACAAGTACCTGAGATACGATCCGGATAAAATTTGTGGATTTCGCCCTGTAAAGGATAACCTTCCGGCTCAGTCATGGAACAGTAGGTGCCAAAGGGAGCAAAATCTGTTGGATTAATTTTTACAGCTGTAATTTCTTTCATGGAAAACCTCCTCAAATGTAGTAAAAACCCTTGAAGCTATTGTATCATGGTGTTGGAAAAAGCTCAATAAATATCATAAGATAAAATAGCATTTCACAAAACATTTCACAAAAGTTTTATGCCAATGGGAAAATAACTGTTTTCAAATGATTCATTCTATGATAGAATACACTTTGATTGCAAACAAAGGAGATGAGGTACATGTCAGGTTATTCCACCCCAGGCTTTTTTGAAAAGAAAATAGAGAGAGAGACTGCAGCAAGAGTTGCAGCTTTTTTAGGCGGGCTTGGAAGAGGTTCCGAGAATCTTGGAGCTACCGGGGTACGTTCTGACTGGATGGAGCAGGACGGACCTGCTGTTGTTGTACCTTTTTTTGAAGAATTATATGGGAATACGGGTTACCGATATAGCAATATACAGTAATGGCGCTGTATAAACATGCACCGTGTTTATACAGAGATTTTCTGAATGTATGGCTATAGGGGTATCCCGTATTTTTTTCGTACTTCACTTAACATTACAGCAGAGCGTGTTAAAAAAGGCTTTCTTCAAAATGCGTGTCACAATTTGTGGAAGCCTGCAGGAATAATTTTCAAACACGCTCCAGAAAGGAGAAGACAAATGTCTGACTCATTTCTTGAATTAAGAAATCTGAAAAAAAGTTTTACATCAGAAGAATATGTTCTACAGGGAATCAATCTGCAAATTGATCAGGGGGAATTCGTTACCTTGCTGGGTGCTTCCGGCTGCGGCAAGACGACCACTCTTCGCATCATCGCAGGACTGGAGCAGCCAGACAGCGGAAGCGTATGGCTGGAGGGGGAAGATGTGACGAATCTGGAGCCAAACCAGAGAGATGTGAACACGGTATTTCAGAATTACGCCCTTTTTCCCCATATGAACGTGGCGGATAACATCGGGTATGGTCTGAAAATACGAAAAGTATCAAAAGCGGATATAAAGAAAAAGGTTAAGGAAATGCTGGAGCTGGTTCAGCTGGAAGGTTTCGAGAAACGAAAACCTGCGGAGCTCTCTGGCGGACAGAAGCAGCGAGTAGCCATTGCAAGAGCACTGGCAAATAATCCACGTGTACTGCTTCTGGACGAGCCTCTCGGAGCTCTGGATCTGCAGCTTCGGCGGACGATGCAATTGGAACTGAAGCGACTGCAAAAGAAGCTGGGAATTACCTTTATCTATATTACACACGATCAGGAGGAGGCTATAAATATGTCTGACCGTATCGTGGTAATGAACCAGGGACGATTCGAGCAGATTGGTACTCCAGACGAAATCTACAACCACCCGAAGACCAGCTATGTGGCAACCTTTGTGGGAAATGCCAATATCCTGAAGGGCGAACTTGTGGGCATGGATGGAACAGTAGCAATTCGAAGTGAGAATATAATATTGGATGAAACTTGTAAACAAGGTTATTCGGCGGTGGTAAAGGAGAAAAATTTCGCAGCAGGACAGTTGAGAGTATTGCTTGCTCTGCCAGATGGCACAGAAATTACAGCTAGTCGCTTCGGTATGAATGCAAATATTCAGCCTGGTCAGAAGATAAACTGGTATTTCGATCCGAAGAATGCGGTTGTAGTTGACAAGATAGAAGGAGAAAGATCGTGAGGGGCAAAATAAGCCGGAGCAAATCTTCGGCGAAGCACACCCGTGCCACCATCTGGATGATCCTGCCATTATATATTTTCACTTTGATCTTCGTGGCATGCCCTCTTATCTATATGGTAGCTTTAAGCTTTGCCACCCCGGGAGAAGTCCACGGTGTACAGTGGATTTTTACACTGGATAATTACAGGAAGATTTTGGAACCAGTGTACCTGGATACCTTTGTCCAGTCCTTCCAGCTGGCCATTACAAGTACTGTTTTTATTACCCTGATCGGGTATCCGTTTGGCTATTTTATGGCGAAATTACCGGCAGGCGGCAAGAAGAAAGCCATGCTTCTTCTTATGCTTCCTTTTTGGGTAAATTCTCTGATCAGACTTTATGGCTGGATCATCATCCTTCAGAAAAAAGGCGTTCTGAATTTCGTTCTGAAAAAACTTGGTCTGATTGAGAAGCCGCTGAAGATTATGTACAGTTACCCGGCAATCGTCATTGGTATGATATATGTGCTGCTGCCATTTATGATCCTGTCTGTATATTCCAGTGCGGAAAAACTGGATTGGTCTCTGGTAGAAGCGGCACGTGACCTTGGCGCAAGCAAGGCGAAAGCATTCTGGACAGTGAGCTTTAAGCTGACCCTGCCAGGCCTTTTGTCCGGCGTGATCCTAACCTTTATTCCATCTATGGGACTGTTTTTCATAGCAGACATTCTGGGGGGAAATAAGGTAGTGCTGGTGGGAAGTCTGATCCAGGACCAGATGACACGGGGAAATAACTGGCCCTTCGCGGCAGCTCTGGCGGTGATCATGATGATCCTTACCACTTTGATGATCCTTCTATACCGTAAGGTTACCAATGCGAAAGAAGTGGAGGGGCTGGGATGATAAAAACACAAAATAATGAAATAGAAGTACTGGATCCGAAAATGCAAGGTGAAGGCACCGAGGCTAAAAACGGTACATTAGTTAAAAAGTTTGGAAAGAAAAGAAATGCAGGCTCTGGCATGAAACGGAGCACCCGCTTTGAGAAGATATACCTTGGTATCATTTTCTTCTTAATGTACCTCCCAGTAGCCGTAGTCGTCATTTTTTCCTTCAACGAATCCAAGCTTCCCGTACGTCTCACCGGATTTTCCCTCCAGTGGTACGAGAAATTATTCGCAGACAGCGCCATGATGGAAGCCCTGGTAAACAGCCTGATCCTGGGCGTGGCAAGCTGTGTAGTTTCTGCTGTCATCGGAACGCTGGGGGCGGTAGGTCTGTCACGGATTCACTGGAAAACAAAAGGCGCATTGGAGTACATTTCTATTTTGCCCCTTATGATACCGGAAATTATTCTGGGTATGGTGCTGATGGCATTTTTCTATATGCTGAATCTGCCCTTCGGAATGCTTACCCTGCTGATCGGACATACGGTGTTTTGCGTTCCCTATATATTGATGGAAGTAAAAGCAAGGCTGGTGGGCATGGATCCTTCCCTTGAGGAAGCTGCCCGGGATCTTGGAGCTACTTCCATGAGAGCCTTTCTCGACGTTACGCTGCCACTGATCATGCCAGCTGTTGCGTCCGGCTCATTGCTTGCCTTTGCCATGTCCATGGATGACGTGGTAATCAGTATTTTTATTAACGGTCCGAGATTGTCTACCTTGCCAATTAAGGTGTACACTCAGATCAAAACCGGTGTCACGCCGGAAATCAATGCCCTGTGTACGATTATGCTGGCTTTTACAGTGGTGATCCTTCTTGTTTACTCTCTTATAAAGAAGTTAAAGAGGAAGTATAAGTAGTCTGCTCACAGGAATCAGCGAAGAAAATCACCTGATAAAAGCCGGTTTTTTCACGGCATGAGGAAATATATGGATATTTCCACTTAGGGACGGAAAGGAGCACACGAATGAACAAACTCATAGAGTTGAAAAACCTCACAAAAAATTTTGATGACCAGCAGGTTCTCCGCGGAATCAATCTGGACATCTATGAGAACGAGTTTCTCACCCTTCTGGGGCCAAGTGGCTGTGGAAAGACCACAACCCTTCGTATTATTGCAGGCTTCGAGGAGCCAAGCGGCGGCGAAGTATTGTTTAACGGAATTGAGATTTCCAAGCTGCCTCCCTATAAGAGAGAGGTAAATACCGTTTTCCAGAAATATGCCCTTTTTCCCCATCTGAATGTGGCAGAGAACATTGGATTCGGTCTGAATCTGAAAAAAGTGGACAAGGACGTGATCGCCCAGAAAGTCACTAGAATGCTGAAAATGGTAGGTCTGGAGGGTTTCGAAAAAAGAGATGTCACCCTGCTCTCCGGCGGACAGCAGCAGCGAGTTGCCATTGCTCGTGCGCTGGTAAATGAGCCGAAAATCCTTCTTCTTGACGAGCCTCTTGGCGCCCTGGATGCGAAAATACGAAAACAGATGCAGATCGAGCTGAAAAAAATCCAGCAGGAGGTTGGAATTACCTTCATTTATGTTACGCATGACCAGGAGGAAGCCCTTTCTATGTCTGATACCGTGGTCGTTATGAATAACGGTGAAATTCAGCAGATCGGTTCTCCTACCGATATTTACAACGAGCCCGAAAACCGCTTCGTAGCAGGCTTCATTGGAGAGTCCAATATTATAGAAGGAATTATGATCAGAGATTATCTGGTGCAGTTCGACGGATTTGAATTCGAATGCGTAGACAAAGGCTTTGAGGATAATGAAGAAATCGAGGTTGTGCTTCGTCCTGAGGACCTTGACATTGTGGAACCATCCCAGGCGAAAATCAACGGTGTTGTCCGAAACGTCACCTTCAAAGGCGTTCATTATGAAATTCTCGTAGAAACAGAACTGCGCACCTATAAAGTTCAGACCACCGATTATGCGGAAGTGGGCCGCCAGGTAGGACTGAAATTCGGACCGGAAGACATTCACGTCATGTACAGAATGGGAGCTTATTGATGAAACAGTTTAAGCGCCTGATCATTCCTTACTTTATCTGGGCAATTGTTATCCTTGTGATCCCACTGTTTCTCATTGCCCTGTATGCGTTCACCACAGAAGGAAATGAAGTAATGACACTTTCCTTCACCTGGGGGAATTTTGCCAAATTCCTGGAAGCTACCTACCTGAATGTGATCCTGAAATCCTTCTGGCTGGGACTTCTCACCACCTTTATCTGTCTGGTGCTTGGCTATCCCCTTGCCCTGATCATTGCGAGATGCTCTGAGAAAGTCCAGGGACTTCTCATTATGCTGGTAACCATTCCAATGTGGATCAACATGCTTCTTCGTACTTATGCGTGGATGAATCTTCTTGCAGATAACGGAATCATCAATAACCTTCTGGCAAAAATCGGACTGGGACCTATCAGTATGATGTATACGGATTTTTCCGTAATGGTAGGCCTGATCTGCAACTTTATGCCCTTTATGATCATTCCTATCCATACATCCTTAAATAAAATGGATAAATCCCTGATCGAGGCAGCCTACGATCTGGGAGCCAACCGTTTCCAGACCTTCTGGAAGGTAATCTGGAAGCTGTCCCTGCCAGGGGTGGTAAATGGTATTATGATGGTTTTCCTTCTTGCCATTTCCTCCTTCGTTATCCCGAAGCTTCTGGGAGGTGGACAGTACATGCTTATCGGAAACCTGATCGAGTCCCAGTTTATCTCAGTTGGAGACTGGAATTTCGGAAGTGCCATTTCCATGATTCTGGCGGTGATCATTTTGATCTCCATGAGTCTGATGAAGCGGATGGACAAGGAAAAAGGAGAATAGGAGGATATCATGCAGAAAAAAACAAGCTTTTTTCAGAGATTTTATGTGGCCATCTGTCTGGTATTCTTTTACTTGCCAATCCTGGTGACCATGATTTTTTCCTTTAATTCCTCCAAATCCCTGACCAGGTTTACGGGATTCTCCATGAGATGGTATACAGAGCTGCTGCACAATACAGAAGTCAGCAAAGCGGTTTACGTGTCTGTGACCATCGCCATCCTGGCAACTGTGATCTCCACAGTGCTGGGAACCATCACTGCAATTGGTCTTTCCAAGTCCAGGAAGGTGTTAAAGGAAACACTTTTAAATATCAACAACCTGCCCATTTTGAACCCGGATATTGTTACTGCAATCGGACTGATGCTTCTGTTTTCTTCACTGGGCTTTCGGAAAGGGTACTTTACCATGCTGCTGGCACACATTTCCTTTTGTACGCCATATGTGATCACCAGTGTTTATCCCAAGGTGCGAAGCCTTGACCCGAACCTGGCAAATGCAGCCATGGACCTTGGAGCAACTCCGTTCCAGGCGTTGACCAAGGTAATCGTGCCCATGATTAAGGATGGCATTTTCGCCGGTGCGCTGCTGGCATTTACCATGTCCTTTGACGATTTCGTAATTTCGTACTTTGTATCCGGAAACGGTGTAAAGAATATTTCCATTGTGGTCTATAATATGACCAAACGAATCAACCCTACCATCAACGCCCTGTCCACAATTGTAATCCTGGTCATTGTGCTTGTCATGGTTTTTGCCAACGTGCTTCCAAAGCTCCTGGAAAAGCATGCCAGCAAGCATGCGAAAAAGATTCAGCGCGTAATCGCCCTTCTGCTGGTTTTTGCCCTTGGCTTCGGACTGATCAAGTGCGGAGGCAGTGCAGCGGAGAACCATGTCCTGAAGGTTTATAATGCAGGAGAATATATGGATCTGGATCTTCTGACACAGTTTGAGCAGGAATATAATTGTACAGTAGTTTACGAAACCTTCGAATCCAACGAAATGATGTACACCAAGCTTTCCGGCGGTGAGTCCTATGACGTGCTGATCCCTTCGGATTACATGATCGAGCGTCTGATTAAAGAGGATTACTTACAGTATATTGACTGGGATCTGATCCCGAATAAGGGCAGCCTGATGGATGAGGTCATGAATAAAAGCTATGATCCGGGAAATCGTTATTCCTGCCCATATTTCTGGGGAACGGTTGGTATTCTTTATGATACGACTGTGGTTGATCCGGAAGATCTTCAGGAGGGTTGGGATCTTCTCAGGGATACCAAATATAAAGGAAATATTTACATGTATGATTCTGAGCGGGATTCCTTTATGATCGCACTGAAGGCTCTTGGATATTCCATGAATACTACAGATGAGAATCAGATTCAGGAAGCTTACCAATGGCTGGTTGACCAGAGAAATACCATGGACCCGATTTACGCAGGTGATGACGTCATTGACAATATGATTTCCGGAAACAAGGCTATGGCAGTTGTTTATTCCGGAGATGCTTCTTATATTATAAGCGAAAATCCGAATATGGATTACTTCACACCGAGCCAGGGAACCAACAACTGGTATGATGCAATGGTTATCACAAGGGACTGCAATGAGACAGAGCTTGCCCATCAGTTTATTAATTTTATGCTAAATGAAGAATCTGCTCTTTCCAATACGGAAGAAGTAGGTTATACTTCTCCTGTAAAGAGTGTTTACGAAACTATGATCACCGGAGAGTATGAGGGCGTTTCCTCCTACATCCCGGATTTCGAAAATCCAAATAGCGAGATCTTCCGTTATCAGGAACCGAAGATCAAGCAGAAATATGCGGAGCTGTGGACGAAGATCAAGGCAGAGTAAACATGGAAATTTATAAAAACGGAAACGTGGCTGGCAGAAGCCGGCTGTGTTTTTGAAGAAGAGGAGAATGATTATGAAGAAAAAGGTATTTGCGGTAATTCTTGCTGCAGCAGCAATCTGTGGCAGCCTGTCACCTGTATACGCAGCTGACTCCGAGCTTGTCCTTTATACCTGGGAAGGAATGTTCCCGCAGGAGGTTCTGGACGGATTTGAGGAAGAAACCGGCTGTAAGATCGTATATTCCAACTTTGACACTGACGAGACCATGCTGGAGAAGGTTTCCATGGCAAAAGGCGGAGACTATGATGTGGTAATCGCAGATGACTACATCCTTGAGAAAATCGTGGAAGAAGGTCTTGCCACCAAGCTTGACAAAGACAAAATCTCCAATTGGGGAAACATCAATCCTCTTTATCAGGGACAGTTCTATGATGCGAAGGACGAGTACACCGTACCTTACGGCGCTGGTATTCCGCTGATCGTATATGATCCGGAGGAAGTGGACATTGATATCAAGGGCTATTCTGATCTGTGGGATCCGTCTCTGGAGGACAGCATAGCGCTGATCGGCAACTATCGTGTTATTAACGGAATTACTCTTCTCACCATGGGAAAAAGCATGAATGAAGAAGACGTGGATACTATAGCAGAGGCAGGAGAGAAGCTTGTGGAGCTGGCTCCCAATGTGCGTATGATCCAGGATGACAATACCCAGAATGCGCTTTTGAACGGAGAGGCTTCTGTAGCGTTCCTTTACACCTCCCAGGTAACTGCAGCTCTGGCAGAGAACCCGGATCTGAAGGTGGTTTATCCGGAGGAAGGTCTTGGCTTCGGTGTTATGGGAATGTTTATTCCAAGCGAGGCTCCAAATGCAGATGCAGCTTACCAGTTTGTAGATTATATTTTAAGACCGGAGGTTGCTGCACAGTGCTTCAATTATATCGGTTACTACTGCACCAACAAGGCAGCAGACGAGCTGGTAGACGAGAGCCTGGTGGTTCCGGACAGTGTAACAAGCGGTGAGAGTATTAAGAATGTAAGTCAGGAAGCTGAGGAACAGTATAATAAGAACTGGACTGAGTTTAAGGCTGCCTGCGATTAATTGAATTGCATTAATCCAGTAAAAGGATAAAATCGGGAAAGAGCCTGTGAGTGAGCTGTTCGGGGAAAACGGATAAATCACTGTGCAGGCTCTTTTTTATGTAATAGAAAAGTCCTACCGGGCAGGATTGCACTGCAGCGGAAGGAGAGAGGTCGCTGGAGGTGGAGAATGCTTGCACATATATGTTTCCGGGGACAGAGTGAACAACACGGATATTGACAAAGCTTCGCCAGTGTGTGATTATTATTTACAGAAATAAATGAGTTTTTTAGAGGAGAAACAAAATGGAAATATACAAGGGAGCTTCCGCCTTTGCGGGGATTGCCATTGGGAAAATCAGGTTTTATCGGAAAGGTGAATATCAGATCCGACAGCATCAGGCAGATGATGTAAAAAAGGAACTGAAGAATTTTGATGTGGCTCGTCGGCATGTGATGCAGACCTTGAAGGAAGAGTATGACAGAATGTCAGAAAAGCAAATGGACACAGCTGATCCTGAATTGGATATGGAACCCCAACCTTTGGATAGAATTGTGAAAGTGAATGGGGAAAATGGAACAAACCAGATCCTGGAGCAGGCAGAGCTTCTGGGCTCTGGCAGCTTTCTCCGTGCGGTACAGAGTATGATCACAGGGGAAAAGGTGACTGCTGCTTATGCAGTGCAGACCACAAGAGATGAGATGCAGAGTACTTTTTCCAGGCTGAACGATCCGACCATAAAGGAACGAATCCACAATGTAAGCCGCATCTCCAGTCTCCTTCTGGAAATTCTCGGGGAAGATGAGAACAAAATTGATCTGGGAGAGGAACCAGTCATTCTGGCAGCAGATGCCCTTTCTCTTGCAGAACTGATGGAAATGGATAAGGAGAAGCTTCTGGGTATTGTCACCCGTAAAGGTTCTGCTACCTCTCACGCTGCGATCCTTGCGAAAAATATGGATATTCCCTGTGTTACAGGTATTGGGATTCCACAGTCAGAAGAAGAGTGGAAAGACAGCATTGCCATTATTGACGGATATACGGGAACCATCTATCTGGAACCGGATAATGAGGTACGAAAAGAATACGAGATTCGCCGAAAAGCAGATCTGGTAGAGCGGGAATCCCTTTTGAAGCTGAAAGACAAGGGCGATATTACGAAAGATGGACGTGAAGTGGGAATCTACGCGAATATTGGCAGTCTGGATGATTTAAACAGCGCCCTTTATTATGGGGCAAAGGGAATCGGACTGCTGCGAAGCGAGTTCCAGTATCTTGGCAGGGAGAATTATCCCGGGGAAGAAGAACTTTTTCAGGCATATAAGAAAACTGCTGAGACTATGGGCGACCGCCTGGTAGTTATCCGCACCGCCGATCTCGGGGCTGATAAGCAGGCTTCCTACCTTGAAATTCCGGTAGAAACCAACCCTCTCATGGGTAATCGGGGAATCCGTCTCAGTCTGGACCGGAAGAACCTGTTTAAAACCCAGATCCGTGCCATTTACCGTGCGAGCCGGTATGGCAATCTGGGGATGATGTACCCTATGATCTGTTCGGAAGAGGAAATGGATGAGGTTGAAGCTCTGGTGACGGAAGTAAAAGAAGAGCTGAAGGCAGCAGGTGTACCATTTAAGGAAATCCGGACTGGAATTATGATGGAGACTCCGGCTGCAGTGATGATCGGGGAAGAACTGGCGAAACGTGTGGACTTTCTGGGAATCGGAACCAATGACCTGACCCAGTATACTTTGGCCATGGATCGTCAGAATCCGCTTTTACAGAAGAAATATGATGATCATCATCCTGCAATTCTGAAAATGATAAAGATGATTGTAGATGCAGGACACGCGCAGAATTGTAAAGTATGTCTCTGTGGGGAACTGGCAGCGGATACCAGATTGACGGAGACATTTTTGCAGATGGGGGTAGATGCATTGTCTGTGGTACCGGCATGTATATTACCAGTGAGGAAGGCACTGAGGGCGGTTTGTATCGCAGAAATGTGATCTTAGCTTATCTTCTGCGACTGTATTGAGGCGTGCATGTATGTGTGAAAAATTGCAGAATAATTACAAAATAAAACGAGAGCACCAGACATGCAGATCCAGATTACAGGCTGTATGTTTGAAAATATGGGTAGAAACATGAACACAAAAAGCAAAGTAATTGTGCTTCCCTGTGAAGCTTACGACGAAGAACGAATTTATACACTTATGAAAAATGGTCTGGCTCAGCTGGGAGGTCTGGACAACCTTATAAATAAAGAAGAAAAAATCCTTTTGAAGCCTAACCTTTTGAAAAAAGCAGAAGTGGAGAAAGCGGTCATCACTCATCCGGTTGTGGTGGGTGCCTTTGCCAGGATTCTACGTGAGGAAGGTTATAAGAATATTGTGCTTGCAGATTCCTGTGGCCACGGAACTACGAAACAGGTGATCCAGGGCACCGGAATGGACACTTATCTGGAAAAATATCAGATTCCGGCTATTGATTATACGAAAGGCGTGCGTGTGGAAAATCCGGATGGTGTCCAGGCGAAGGAATTTATCCTTCCGAAAGAACTGCTGGAGGCAGAGTGTGTGATTTCTCTTTCCAAAATGAAAACCCACGCTCTGGAGCGAATTACAGGAGCAGTGAAGAACAGCTATGGATTTGTATATGGGAAAAATAAGGCCATTGGTCATACTAAATATCCCAGCGCGGACAGCTTCGCCCGGATGCTTATTGATCTGAACCAGTATGTAAAGCCAAGACTTTATATTATGGATGGAATCACTGCAATGGAGGGAAATGGACCGGGCTCCGGAGACCCGGTAGCCATGAACCTGATTCTGATGTCCACAGATCCGGTGGCACTGGACAGTGTGTTTGCAAGACTGGTTTATCTGAAACCGGAGATGGTTCCTACCAATTACCATGGGGAGAAGATGGGACTGGGAAATTGCAGGGAAGAAAATATTGAGGTTGTGGTAGTTGAGGAGAATCCTTCGGCATCAGCAGTGTGTGATGAAGGAAGTGAAATAACTGGGCGCGAGAAGCAGCGCCAGAATGCAAAGGTTTCTGTAGATAAAAAGCAGATTGGTATTGACGTGGTTTGTAATGTGATTTCGATGGAAGCATTAATAGAAAAATATGGCAATCCCAATTTCAATGTGGATCGCACGAAAGTACGAAACAATGTCTGGACAAAGCTTGCCAAGGCTCTGAATATTTTCCAGAAGAAACCATACATTGAGCCTGACAAATGTATCCGTTGTGGAATCTGTGTAAACAGCTGCCCTGTGCCCGGCAAAGCGGTAGATTTTCGAAATGACAAAAATAATCCGCCTGTTTATGATTATAAGAAGTGTATTCGCTGCTTCTGCTGTCAGGAAATGTGCCCGAAGAAAGCGATTAAGGTGAAGTGAGTGTAAAATACTCCGAAGGGAACATCGGAGAAACATCAGAGTAATTTCGGAGATAAAGAAGAAAAGCCACTACCGAACGTCAACTAAGTTGTGACGTTCTACAGTGGCTTATGTATTTTATCGTCCGATCATCTTCGCTACTTCCCTGATATATTCCGGTGTGGTACCGCAGCAGCCCCCTACAATACCGGCACCTGCATCAATCAGAGCTTTCACATGTCTGGCAAAATCCGGCGCTTTCATGGAATAAACGGCGTTTCCATTATCATCAATGAACGGCATACCGGCATTCGGCTTGGCAATGACCGGGATGGAGACATTTTCTTTAATATTGCGGATAACAGAAACCAGCTGATCCGGACCAACAGAGCAATTCACGCCCACAGCATCTGCACCTGCAGCCTCCAGGGAAACAGCAGCCTCGATAGCATTTCCACCGCTGAAAATACTTCCGTCTGCGTCTACCGTCATGGTACACATAATCGGCAGCTCGCAAACTGTGGAAGCAGCATCCACAGCGGCCAGAGTCTCTTCGATATTGATCATGGTCTCAGCAACGATCAGATCCACGCCGGAATCCTTCAGAATTCCAATCTGCTCCTGATACATTTCGAAAGCTGCCTCATAGGTCATCTCCCCGGCAGGAGCCATCATTTTACCACTGGTGGTAATATCCGCAGCAACGTAAACCTTATGGTCTGCCGTATCCGCGACTTCTCTTGAATAGGAAACCAGAGTGCGGTTGATCTCCTCCATACGGTCCTGCAGACCATGCATGGTAAGGCTTACACGGTTGCCGCCAAAAGTAGGAGTGTAGATAATATTGCTTCCCGCTTCGATATAAGCTCTCTGAAGATTCTGGATCACATCCTTATGCGCCAGCACCCATTCCTCTGTGCATACCCCCTTCGGCATGCCGGCAGCCATCAGGTTGGAACCTGTAGCGCCGTCCAGAAGAACAATATTCTGTGCCAGTTCCTGAAACTCTTGTTTTGTCATATTGTAATTCCTCCTTAAATTGGCAGAATATTGCATTCAAATGATATTTGCATAACATGCCGCCCATTGTGGTCTGCAACTATCTGGCGAACATTTATCCTGCCGGATACGGTTGATTTCGTCATATTCCTGTCCGCGTCCTGGAAGTTATAACGTTTTCATAAAAAAATTTTATAAATCTTTCGTATTATAACACTATTTAACTTGATTTTCCAGTTGTCAGCGTATAAAATATAAGATATGCTTTTGATAGGTGCTGACTATAAAGTGAACAGCAGCCCTTAATGACAAAAGAAATAAAAAAGGAGCTAAAAGATGAGTAGAAGGAGAAGAAGAAACGACTGGATACCAGGCGCGGTGATCACCATCATCGTCATTATGCTTTCTGTTGTTTTTATGGGACTTCTGGCAATGACCAAGATGATCCCGACCATTTATATGCTGATCATCGGCATTGTACTTGCGGTGATCGCAGCCATTATCTGGCTGTTGGTATGGCATACCAGATACACAGGCCGCTTTATTGGCGGAACTGTTTTGGCAGTGATCATGATTGCCATTCTGGCATTCGGCGGTTTCTATATTAATAAGACAAGATCCGCCATCAGCAATATTTCCGGTGAGACCACTGAGGTCACACAGATGGCTGTTTATGTAAAGAACGATGATGCCGCTGATTCTGTAGAGGCAACTGCCGGATATACTTATGGTATTCTTTCCTCACTTGACCGTGAGAACACAGATGGCGCGGTAGCACACCTGAACAGCGAATTCGGCACAGAGGTACAGACGAAAGAGTACGCAGGTCTGACCGAGCTTGCTGACGGAATCCTAAACGGTGAAGTAAATGCTATGCTTCTGAACAGCGGATATCTTAGTGTATACGAGGATATGGACGGATACACAGATTTCAGCACTAAGATAAAAGAGGTTGGAACAGTAGACGTTGAATCCACAATTCAGTCTGCAGAAGAGTCCACCCCTATAGAGCCGATCACCACTGCTAATGGCGGTAAGGTTTACACCATCTATCTCAGTGGTATTGATACCAGAGGTGAGATGACAGCTAAGAGCCGAAGCGATGTAAATATTATTGCCACTGTGAATACAGATACACATGAGATCCTGCTGGTTTCCACACCTCGTGATTACTTTGTACCGCTTTCTATTTCCGGAGGTGCACCGGATAAGCTGACACATGCCGGTATTTATGGAATCGATGTGTGTATGGATACTCTGGGAATGCTGTATGATATTGACATTAATTATTACTTCCGAATTAACTTCGGTGGATTTGTGAAGGTAATCGATGCACTTGGCGGAATTACCGTTAATTCAGATTATGATTTTGATTCCAAGAATATTCTGGGTTATCATTTTAACAAGGGTGAGAATTATGTGAATGGTGAGCAGGCGCTTATCTTTGCAAGAGAGCGTTACGCATTCCAGGAGGGTGACCGCCAGCGTGGTAAGAACCAGATGGAGGTTATCCGTGGTGTTGTGAAGAAGGCACTTTCTCCGGAAATCCTTACCAGCTATTCCTCCATTCTTTCCAGTCTGGATGGATGCTTCGGTACTAACATCACATATGAAGAGATCGCACAGATCCTTCAGCAGCAGCTTACCAATGGGGGCGACTGGACAATCGTTTCCTACAGTGTAAATGGTACCGGTGCTACTGAGAAACCATATTCCATGAGCCAGAAGGCATATGTTATGGTTCCGGATTATAACACTGTTGATAAGGCTAAGAGCCTTATGGAAAAGGTTCGCAACGGTGAGGTGGTTACCCAGGAGGAGGCTGACGCACCAGTTGGCAGCACTTCTGAGAGTACAGATACCCAGTCCGTAACAGAGCCAGGCACAGTTGCAGCAGAGACTGCCACTAATGCAGATGGTACTGCCGCAGACGGTGCTACTACAGATGGAGCAGCAGCCACAGATGGTACTACTACAGATACCACTACACAGCAGTAAGCGAATTCTATAAAAGATAACGGAAGTAAATTCCATAAAGAAATTACAGAAGCAGGCTTTAGAGCATTTGGAACATGCGATGAAGACCTGCTTCTTTTTTGATATTTTATAAACTTTTAAGATGATTTTTATAGTAGATTGTGATATTATAGGGATATGAGTAGGGAGAAAATAATACATTCCGAGAAAGCTTATAAAGTACATGAGATGACGATACAGAAATAAAAAAGGAGAAGTCTCATGCCAAACAGCAAACACGAAGATGCTTTCCTGAAAATGGGTGTGGAATATTTCAGGGAGCATATTTTGAAATTACTCGGTATAAACTATAGTTATGAAGAAATTGGACCGACAGAGTTGGTAGCGCTGACTATCAATGAACTGTATATGGATTTTACTTTTAAGACTACTGAGAAAGATTTGTATATCCATATTGAGTTCCAGACTACAAACAATTCTGAGAAGAAAAATCTCAGACGTTTTCATTCCTATGATGCGTTATTTTCGCATAACATGGATGCGGATGTGATTACATATGTAATTTACACAGGGGAAATCAAGCAGTCAAAAAGTGAATTGAAATGCGGTATCTATACATACCGTGTGATTCCTGTCTATATGGGAGAGAAGGATGCAGATGAAGTTATTCTGCGATTAAAAAAGAAAAAGGCCGCAGGTGAAGCCCTGACAGAGGATGATTTCGCCTGGCTGAGCCTGACGCCGTTAATGGGTGGAAAGCTTAGCCGCAAAGATAGGATAAAAGAAGGAATTCTACTGGCGAAAGAGGAACATAATAGTATAGCGGATAAAGTTACGGCAATGTTATATACTTTGGCAGATAAATTCCTGGATGGAGAAGATCTGAATGAAATTAAGGAGGCGGTGATAATGACGCGATTGGGACAGATGATTATGGATGATGGACGAAAAAAAGGACGGGAAGAAGGACGAAAATCAGGAGAAAAACAAATGGCTGCTTTATATGAGAAATTAGAATCAGCCAGCCGAGTAACAGAATATTTAAAGGCCTGCAAGGATGAAAACTATCGTAAGAAACTTATGGAAGAGTTCAAAATAAGGTAGGCTAATGTAGCCCTGTAGAACACGAAGCCAGGATTGATCAGTGACTGGTGGGATCACTCCTGGCTTTCCTTATAAAACGGTATAGTACAAAGTGTACTTAAACGAATAAAAACCAGAAGCAAAACAAATAATAAATTGATGAGAAAACAAAAAAGATGACCAAAAGTCGCATTATTCCAGTAATGCGTATCTGTGCTGCGAATCAGCAGAAGCAGAGTACAGATTGGACTACTGACCATGTAAGCAGACCCTTTAAATGAAAAAAGAACATATACAATGCATAGAAATGATAGAATATGAATGGGTAACAGCATTAGCCAAAAGAAAAACAACCATCCGGAAACATATTACAAATGCTTCTGAATAGTTGTCTTTCATGCTGTTCTATATTGAATTTTAGGCTTCCTATATTACCTGCCCCATCATCTGGTTCATATACTGCCGCTTGGTTTCCGCCTGGATATGCACATACAGATCTAGCGTAGTGCGAACGGAAGTATGTCCAAGGATTTCGGACAAAGACTTGGTGTCAAATCCTCGCTCCACCCAGCGGCAGGAAAACTGATGGCGCAAAGCATGGATTTTGATCGGTGGAATCCCACATTTTTTTAACAAATTGGCGTATCTGCGCTGAATCACCCGCGGTTCCATACATTTGCCGGTGCCAGTGAGAATATAATATGAGTTCTCTTTGCAGAACCGCCTGGCATAAAAAAGCAGTTTGTCTGGTAATGGAATCTCCCGGTTGGAGTGCTCTGTTTTTGGTGCTCCGATGTACAAGCGGGTTTTGGGGATTTTCCCTGTAACAAGATCTGCAATCTGGTCAAGATTTTTGATCCGGATCACAGTTCTTTGTATGCGTATTTTCCGCTGGGAAAAATCAATGTCACCCCAGCGCAGCCCCGCCAGTTCTCCCACACGGATTCCGGTATGCATACAAAGGAGCAGTCCGAAATAGAAGTCATCGATGTTTTCTGTAAGAAACCGCTCCAATTTGTCATAGTCCTCTATGTTCATAATCTGGACTTCCTGATTGGTTCCTGCAATATGCGGATACCGGATAGGCTCACTGGTATAGACGCCCTGCTTCGCTGCAAAGCCAAGAATACTCCGGAGCACGCTTAAAGTAACGTGAATGGTTCCAGAAGACAGTTCCTGATTCTTTTTCTTATGGATAAACTGATTAATCCTGGCGTTTGTAATTTTGCGGATCTGCGTAGTTCCCAGTTCAGGGAGCAGTTGGTTCTCCAGAATCGCCTTGTAATTGGAAAAAGTGCTGTCTTTAATGGTGTATCGGATATCCTGCTGCCAGCGGATTGCAGCCGTCTGGAAAGTCGCCTGGTAATTTAAAACGCCGGAATTGCCGGTGTGATATCCGTATTGTGGCAACTCTGCGATTTTTTTGTTTCGCTTTGCTTTTACTTCGCTGTAGGTTTTTCCATAAATGGAACCATAATGTATCTTACCTTCCGAATCACGGTATTTGATAAACCGGGCTTCCCAGCGCCCATCCTTGCGTTTTCGGATGTTTTCACCTTTTCTGCACATAACTGCCTCCTTATTCTTATATACCAATTATTTGACCACGCAAACATTTTATATCGAAAAATTCCCTTTGAAAAATGAATGGGAAAAATGTAAATTCGGAGTCAATTATGGTATATTTCGACAAAAAAAGCATATAGTCACTATAATTGGTGTCAAGCGTTTTTGAAAATGTCCCAAAATAATTGAAGTATTAGCCCCGGCTTTTTGCTGGGGCTTGTTAAATTGATTCGTTTCATTCCTCAGGCAATTTTT
>NZ_JBCOMI010000039.1:0-36007 GCF_040924245.1 Ruminococcus sp. J1101004sp1_RTP21198st1_B9_RTP21198_201120
GATGTCCCATTCGAAAGAAGTAAACCCCCTTGAAGACGACGAGGTAGATAGGGCAGGGGTGGAAGTGTGGTAACACACGGAGCTGACTGTTACTAATAGGGTGAGGGCTTGACCAAGAAATGAGAAAGACGGCTGCAAAGCGGCTGCCGGACTCACGCAGAGGTAAAATGATTCCATTAGGATGTAACATGTATGTAGTTTTGAAGGTACAAAACCTTTCAAAGAGACGTGACTAGTAATAGTCACTTTTTCTTCATAAAATAGGGGATTGGTCAAATGGTATGATAGGGGTCTCCAAAACCTTTGGTGGGAGTTCGATTCTCTCATCCCCTGTTTTCTTAAGCGTCGGAAGCCTTGATTTTACTGGGTTTCCGGCGTTTTTCATTTTGTGGGATTTTCTAACGATGTCACCTATGATGTCAACTAGGAATGATTCCTAGTTTCTAAAAAGATATGACCTGTTTGATTTGTTTTTAATTCATTTCTATTGATTTATTGCTAAAATAGTAGAATCATGTGCAGAAAAGAGGGGCATTACCCCTCTTTTCGATACCTTGAAACTACCAGAATCAGACACACAAACGTGGCGGCAAACAACACCTCAATTCCCATACTGATCCGTACCTTTCCAAGAAGCTCCGGTGTCAGGGAATGATGCCGGCTTAGAATTTCATTTACCTGTTCATACCAGTATACTGGCAGAAACTGGGCGACTTTCAGAACCGATTTGTCCATCACATCCATAGGGACGAAGACGCCACAGAGGAAGCACATGGAAAGAGAAACAATATTGGCTACGCCGCTTAAAATATTGCTGTTTGGAATAAACATTCCAATCAGGTAAGAGAGTGACAGTGAAACTACTAACATAAGCAACGTATTTGCAATATAATAGCCACAAAGTTCAGAATTCAAAAAGGTATTACCATACATCAGCACAACACCCAGGATACCAAGAAGCCACAGAATGGCACCGATCACTCCCATTGCCAGCAATCCCTCCAGGGATTGATGTCTCACTGAAATAGCGGAAGCTTCCATCCGTTTCTGAATATCTCCCTTTTTGAAAGCCATAAGAATATATCCCATGGTATAGCAAAGAGCTCCCAGAAAAAGATAAGGAATATAACGAAAATAATAAGTGTAAGGAACCAGATCACTGCTTGCAGAATCAGAGGAAATCTTGGTGACCGGTTTATGAACTTCGGTTTTTACTGCCTGAACGGCTTCCTCCTGGGAAAAACCGGCAGCAACATAAGTCCGGATGGTACTGATATAACTGCTGATCTGCTGGTCAACATAATAGGAGCTGTAGGATCCTGGAACCTTGGTGACCTTCAGTGGCTGATTTCCTTGAATGCAAGCCTCGTAAAAGTCAGCTGGAATCTGCACAATATATTCCACATTACGGTAAAAGAGATTTTCCTGAAGTACTTCCGGATTATTTTTCATAGGAATTACATTGTGAATCGTGTTAAGATAATCCACAAATCCCTGAGCCAGAACGCCTTGATCTTCCTTTACCACTCCAATATCAATGCTGGTATTTGCATAAAGGCTGTCTTCACTTTTTCCAGCGGCCATCTGCATGACAAGAGCCACAGAAAAGAAAATACCAAGATATATAATGACCAGCGTCACATTCTGTCTTAAAATTTTCATGTAACATTTAAATACTATCATAGCTTTCCCTCCGGATCAGTAAAAATGAAGCAGTCACTAATGTTATGCTCATCACTGCAAGAGTGAACAGGTTGCGGTAATAGCGGCTCATATCGTCATACACATTGATGCAGTAAAAAGCATCAGAAATAAGTGCTGCTGGATTGATCCGGTTAATAACAGGCATATTTTTTTCTATCAGATCCTTCATGGTATTGTTCATAAGTCCTGATAAAAAGCTGCAGACCATGGAAAAACCAAGAATAATACCAATCTTTCCCCCTTCTTTCATTTTTCCAAGACTACCTACAAAAATTCCAATAGAAACCCCGATCAGGGATCCGAAAAAAGAAATAAGCAGCATGGGTCCGATTTTTCCCTGAAAATCCAGCTTTAAAATATAGCGAAGATAGATCAGCAACACGATTACATCGAAATAGCCAAGCAAAAAAGAAGCAATCTGCTCTGAAAGAATCAGCTTCAGTTTATGCGTTGGAGTGACGCAGCGTCGTGCGGCAAGTGCTGTGAGATTGGCTTGAAGAGTTATGGCAGAGCCAAATCCGATAAAACAGCCATAGAGGCAGGTCATTGCAATCAATGCATAGAAAAACTGTGCACTTCCGTTAATAGTCTGTCCGCCAAGTGAAACTTCAGTAAGTGTTTCCTGCTGATTTAACATCTGCTGGATTCCGTCCCACAGACCGGATGGATGTGTGCGGACTATATTGCGGATGGTACTTTTTCCGGTTTCGTAGCCGGACAAAATGGACTGAAGGATGCTCTGGGGGATTCCGTTGGAAGCTACTGTAAGGGAAGGGGAGCTTCCCACCTGATAAATACCGGAAATTTCTTCATTTTCCAGTTTGGTAAGTGCAGCAGATTCAGATAATTCCTGAGCAGCAATCAGATGATTTCCGTTGTTTTCAATTTGATCCAGAAACATAAGAAACAACGTGTCAGCGCCGTCCTCTTTTACAATTCCAACCTGTACAGTCTCGAAATCAGCATCATCAATATTTCCAAAAGCAAAATAGAACATAGTTCCAAGAAGAATTGGAAAAATAAGAGGCCAGAAAGTGGTTGCAAAGTTTTTCAGCTTTACCAGAAGGTTATATTTGATCAAATGCAGCATGGTAGTCCTCCTTAATCTCGCAGCTGTTTCCCTGTGATTTCCAGAAATACGTCATTTAAAGTAGGCAGCTCAGAGGAAACCTGACCAAAGGAAATATCCTGGCTCTGCAGGTAATTGAGAAGCCGGATCAGGTTGTGACGGGCACCTGTGCACCGTACAGTGAGAATCTGTTCCTCGTAATGCAGGTCAAATACGTGTGGAAGAGCCCGGATGTCAGCCAGATTCTCCGAGGTAAGAGGAATGGCCTCAATAGTAATGGTCTCGCCGGTTTTGATCATTTTTTTCAGCTCCTCTTTGGTGCCGGAGGCAATTACATGACCGTGATCCATAATTGCGATCCGTGTACAGATCTGCTCCACTTCTTCCATATAATGGGAAGTGTAAATGATGGTGGAACCCTGTTCATTCAGCTTCTGAATGCCTTCCAGGATTTTGTTCCGGCTCTGGGGATCAACGGCTACCGTTGGCTCATCCATAATGATCAGACGAGGCTTATGAGCAATTCCGCAGGCAATATTCAGTCGGCGGAGAAGACCGCCTGAGAGCTTCTTTGGACGCATTTTCCGGTAATCGTTAAGATCGGTAAAGGTAATGGCTTCTTCCACCAGTTCTTTTCTTTTCCTCTTATCCGGGACATAAAGCCCACAGAAATAATCAATGTTTTCATAGACAGTCAGTTCGTCAAAAACAGCCACATTCTGCAGCACGATTCCAATCTGCTGTTTTACTTTGTAATTGTCAGGACGCATTTCTTCTCCGAAAATATGAATGCTGCCTTTGTCGTATTTGAGAAGAGAAAGCATACAATTGATAGCAGTAGTTTTTCCAGAGCCGTTGGGACCAAGAAGACCAAAAACCTCTCCTTCCGAAATACTAAGGTTCAGGTGATCAAGTGCCACCAGGTTCCCATATCTTTTTACCAGATTTTCTATTTGAACAATATTTGTGGACACGATTTTCCTCCTTCGGATTTTCCCCGTATAGTAGCTGTATCATAAATTTGGAGCGTGTTTGAAAAAGGCTTTCGGCAAGATGTACGTCACAATTTGTGGGAGATTTTGCCCGGATGAGGACGCCGTAGCGGGCTACGGCAACTGAATTTGGGCGAAATATACCGGCAAAGTGGAGCATGCAGATTGCAGGAATGCTTTTTCAAGTACACTCTAGTATAAAGGAATGAGGGAAAAGCGCCAAGTGTCAGATGTCACGGTCTTCACATGACAAATGTCATAAAATTACAGTTCGTTCCATTCACAAAAACATCTCGCGGAACATTATCAGTAAACCGTAATGTTATAAAGCGCAGAACCTTCTTTACAGCGCAAGGTCAGTTATACTATAATAAGGGAAATGTCTGTAAGGCATATATGTAAAAAAACAGGTTAAATATTTGAAAATTACCGGTTACGGAGTGAACAGCAGTAGTTGGGAAAAATGAGAAAGAAGGTGACAGAGTGGGATACTTTTGGGACTGTGGATTGCTGGTATTTTATAGCTTTCTGTCACTTTTTTTTCTGCCGCCAGTGGCAGGCTTTCTGATTGCTTTTTTGAGCTGTGTAAGTGTGATCTGTTGTGGATATACGGTGAGAAAGAAGGCATTGCGGTTAATCCTTTGCATTTTGTTCGGATTTCTGGGACTGGCTGTTCCAGAGATCTTTATCTTTTATCCATGTCTTTTTTATCTGCTTTTTCATGAAAAAATGAGGGGGCTGGCAGCAGTAGCAGTGATGTTTTTTCTCTGGAAAATACCTGAAAGCAGGGAAAACATGGGTCTTTTTGCAATGACCGGTGTATTTGGATTTTTACTGGCGTTTTTTATGGAGAGAAATACCGCAAAGAGTCAGATTCTGGAAGAGAAGCTGCGAAGGACCCAGGATGATTCTAAGGAGCGAAACCTGCTTTTGTCTCAGAAAAATAAAGCTTTGCAGGAAAAACAGGATTATGAGATCTATAATGCTACCTTAAAGGAACGAAACCGGATCGCCAGGGAAATCCACGATAATGTGGGACATGTACTTTCACGTTCAATCCTTATGGTAGGAGCTGCAAAGACCATAAATAAAGATCCCGGGATGACCGCCATGCTGAAAAATCTGGAGGATTCCCTGAACCATGCCATGAACAGCATCAGAAATAGTGTCCATGACCTTCACGACGAAGCAGTAAATTTAGAAGAAGTGGAAAAGAGCCTGGTTCATGAGTTTACATTTTGCTCGGTGCAGATGGTTTATGATATGACAAGAGAGGTTCCAAGGGAGGTGAAATACTGTTTTATCAGTATTACCAAAGAGGCCTTCGCAAATATTATGAAGCACAGTAACGCTACGAAGGTGCAGCTGATCCTTCGGGAGCATCCGGGACTGTACCAGCTTTGTATAGAGGATAATGGGACAGATACTTTTTATGATCCGGAAAAATCCGGTATTGGAATTGTAAATATGAAAGAAAGGGTAAATGCCCTGGGTGGAACCATACAGATTTTTACGGATAAGGGATTCCGGATTTTTATTACAATACCCAAATGTGGTTGAGGTGGATTCCGATAAAGATACAGTAAAGCGGGCATACAGATTATGAAAAATATTTTTTGAATGTATTCCGGAAATGAAAGAAAAGCAGGAGTAAGAAATGAAAATAATAATTGTAGACGATGACTGCCTGGTGGCGGGTGCTTTGAAAACCATTCTGGAAGTGAATGAGGATGTGGAAGTGTTAGCGACTGGAGCAGACGGAAAAGAGGCCTGTGAGCTTTATGAAAGGTATGAGCCGGATGTGCTCCTTATGGATATTCGAATGGAGAAAATGGACGGTCTGGAAGCATCCCGGAGTATTTTGTCCAGGTATCCAAAGGCAAATATTCTGCTTCTTACCACTTTTTCCGATGACGAATACATAGTAAAAGCCCTGCGTCTTGGTGCAAAGGGATATCTTCTGAAGCAGGATTACGGCAGTATTCTGCCTGCACTTCGGGCAGTTTACTGTGGGCAGACAGTATTTGGGACAGAAATAGTTTCCAGGATTCCAGACCTTTTGCAGGGAGAAAAGAAGTTTGATTATGGAAAATATGACATTAATGAGAGAGAATTTGAGATGATAGAGCTGATCGCAAATGGATACAGCAATAAGGAGATTGCGGCAGAGCTTTTCCTGAGTGAAGGAACCGTGCGGAATTATCTGAGCATGATTCTGGAAAAACTGCAGCTGCGTGACCGTACACAGGTGGCAGTTTTTTATTACCAGCATAAATAGGAGCGACAGAAGATGAACATACAGAAAATTGGAGACCGGACAGCAGAGCTTTTGAATTTATATTATAACAATGAGATAGAGCCTTTTTTGAACTCTTGTCATGAGGATGTTCTTTGGATAGGACCTGCAGACAAGCAGGTGATCCGCGGAAGAAAAAATCTGGTAGATGCTTTTCACGCTGAGAAACACGAACTGAAGTTTTCCCTGAATAATCTGACGGTGCTGCCGCTTGCCACTACAAGCAGTACGGTGGCAGAGATCATGACTTTTATGCTGGTAGATACGATCTGGCCGGACAACAGTGCAAGCCGGGTAAATCAGCGCATGCAGTTTACCTGGGTGGAGCAAAAAGGTGTGCCGAAGATACGTGTGATCTTTATTTCAAATGCAATTCAGTATGATGAGAGGGATGGCATTTATCCGGTACATTATGATGAGAATTATCGTAAGTTTGTCCTTACAGGAGAGACCAGATCAGAGCGGATTTACGTGAAAGGAATTGATAAGTCCATTCTTTACCTGAATTGGTCGCGTGTGATCTATGTGGAAAGTCTCGGCAATCATACGGTGATCCATACTCTGGATCAGGAGTTTGAGTCTACAGAAAGCCTGAAAACTCTGGAAAAACGTTATGGGAACCTGTTTCTGAAGTGCCACGAGAGTTACATGGTAAACCCGGCACATGTCCATTCTATCCGCAGATTTAAAATGACTGTAACAGGAGGACGGGAACTTCCAGTTCCGGAAAAAAAGTATACGGCAGTAAAAAAGACGCTGCAAAAAATAATTGTAGCCCGTTAGAGCGTATCTGAAAAAAGGCTTTCTGCAAGATGTGCGTCACAATTTGTGGGAAATTTTGCCCGGATGAGGGCGCCGTAGCGGGCTACGGCAACCGAATTCGGACGAAATATACCGCAAAGTGGGGCGTGCAGATCGCGGGAATGCTTTTCCAACATGCTCTGTGGAAAACGTTACAAAAGTACCAAAAATGTAAAAAAACACACACGTCATAAAAGAAGTATGCTATAATGGGAGCACTTAACCGATTACGGTATAAGGAATTGCCAATTAAACAAGGAGAACCCAGTATGAGTGATTATGTGATCATAACAGATACATCTGCAGATATTCCGGCAGACATGTTAGATAAGGGGCAGATTCATCTGATTCCTATGGTATACCAGTTAAACGGAGAGGAGTGTCCGCACAGGAATCCGGGAAACTGGGACAGCAGGGCTTTTTATGACAAGCTTCGTGCAGGTGGAACCGGAAGTACTTCCCAGATTTCCCCGGCTACATATACCGATTGTTTTGAACCGTTTCTGAAAGAGGGCAAGGATATTCTTTATATTTCCCTTTCCGGAGGACTGACTTCTACATGGCAGAGCTCTCGCATTGCAGCTGCTGATCTGATGGAAGCGTACCCGGAGCGTAAGATTTCCTGTCTGGATTCTCTTGCAGCCACAGGAGGACAGGGAATCCTGGTGATCCTGGCAGCAGAAAATCAGAATAAGGGAATGTCCCTGGAGGAGAATACTTCATGGCTAGAGGAGAATCGCCTCCACATCTGCCATTGGTTTACAGTAGATGATCTTGATTTTCTGAAACGCGGCGGACGTATTTCCCCCACAATCGCCTGGATCGGCGGTAAGCTGAAGATTAAACCGATTCTTCGTATTGTGGAGGATGGAACTCTGGAAATTCCGGAGAAGGTACGTGGCTCCAAGGCTGCTATGAATACGATCGTTTCCAAGTATATCAGCTCCGGATTAAATGAGGAGCATCCTTATGTATTTATCTGTCACGGTGATGCTGCTGAGCAGGCTGAGAAAGAGAAGGCTGCTATCCTGGAAGCTGTACCACAGGCTCAGGTTATTATTATGCCAATGAGCCCGATTATTGGAATTCATACTGGTCCTGGAGTACAGGCGGTTATTTATTTTGGAAATAACAGATAACGAAAGCCTTTTTCAGACACGCTCCAGGATAGCAAAAATTCAGAAATCATTGAGCGTTCCAAATGTATATCCCATTTCTTTCCATTTGGTCAGCAGTTCATCCAGAATCTGTCCATTTGTGGAAGAAGTATTGTGCAGCAGGACAATTGCCCCTGGGTGGATTCGTGTGAGAAGCTTATCGAAGGCTTCCTCTCTGGTTGGCTGTTTATCCTGATACCAGTCCACGTAGGCAAGACTCCAGAAGAAGGTTTTATACCCCAGTTCCTTTGCCATGGACAGATTTGCTGTATTGTAAATTCCCTGAGGCGGCCGGTAGAATTTCGTCATGGATTCTCCGGTCGTTTCTTTATACAGATTTTCCACGCCCTCCAGCTGTTTCCTGAAATCATTCAGAGAAGAAATCCCGGACATATCCGGGTGAGAGAGGGTATGATTTCCTACAATATGCCCTTCCTGAACCATTTCTTTTATCAGATCTCCATTATCTCTTATGAAATTTCCAACAACGAAAAAAGTTGCTTTTACATTGTGTTTTTTCAATGCATTAAGAAGCAGCGGTGTATTGCCATTTTCATAGCCACAGTCAAAAGTAAGATAGAGTATTTTCTCCTGGGTATCCTTTGCAAAGTAGGCGTTATAGGAAGCAAGCTCTTGGATGGAAGCATTTCCTACAGGACGTTTTCCTTCTTCCTGGAAACTGAGTCCCCAGCTTGCGCAGTCTGATGAAGTAGCGACTGCTTCCGGGGGCGAAAAATGTTGGACGATCACCCGGGTGGCAGAACCAGCCAGAAAGGACAGGGTGAAGAGAAGAGGAACGCCGGCGTAGTGGAGAAAGTCTTTGATCGCAGGGCGATTTTTCGAGCAAAAAGAGGGAATATGCGAAGAGAATTTTTCCTTCAGTGCTGGAAAAGAAAAAATGGGAAATTTCATGAAGAGAAAACCTCACGAGTATTTTTTTACAGATATATGAGAAAATAAAAGGTTTATGCCAGAGCGTGTTTGAAAAATCATGCGAATAAGGGCAAGGCAGCTGCCTGAAAATGAAAGGAAAATCCAGGCATTAATTAAGCCACCAGCATCGACGTTTACTGGTGGCTTAAATCTGATCCATATCCAATGGAATGTACCTCTCTTTCCGAATATATTATGCGTTTAAAACAATTGGAATTAAGGCTTACGTTCTTGGTGGACTGTACCTCGCTTTTCTTAAAGTGTTAAAAATTAAGATGTTTCGTTATGCTTCTGGTGGTCCGTACCTCTCTTTCTTAGATTATAAGTAATGAACTTATGTTTTCGGTGGTCTCACTCCTTTTTGTTTTTATTTTTAAGTTCCTTTTGTTTTATGAGCTTACTATAACAGATTACTTCCTGTTTGTCAACAAATAATTTGAAAAAATATTATTTTATATAAAATAAAAAGTTTATATGTGCGAAAAGAATTGAAAATTCAGACAATATTTCCGCGTATAATGTGGTATGATGAAACTATAAAGAATATGGCTTTTCAACGTGATAAAGTGCTGGGAAGCTGTATGACAGAAGATGAGGAGGAAGCGAAGATGTTAAATGCAATTCTTGATGAATTGAAACTGAATGCCCTTGTGATCACAGATCCGTATAACATGCGACATGTAAGCGGTTTTCGCGGCGGCGAGGGCGCTTTATATATTTCAGCAGCCCAGAAGGTGCTGGTCACAGATTCCCGTTATACGGAGCAGGCCGGTAAAGAGAGCGATTTCACAGTAATCGAAGAGTGTCGTGAGCATAACCGTCAGACGATCCTGAAGGAGTGCATGGAGAAGGAGAATGTAAGTGGAGATTTCCATATGGGATATGAGGACCAGTCCATGCTTTGCTGTGATTTTGATAAGCTCAGAAAGGAACTGCCGGTTCAGACATGGACACCTCTTGGCAGCAGAATCGATGATCTTCGCCAGATTAAGACTGAGGAAGAACTGGAGTACCTGGCAAGAGCTGAAGAAATCGGGGACAAAGCATTTGCAGAATTTTTGAAAATCGTGAAACCAGGAATGACAGAGCTGGAAGCTGCGGCAGAGCTGGAATATCTGATGAAAAAAGAGGGAGCAGAGGATTTAAGCTTTAACACGATCATCGCTTCCGGTCTGAATTCTTCCATGCCTCATGCAATCCCAGGATATAAGAAGCTGGAGGAAGGGGATTTTGTTACCTGTGATTTTGGCTGTAAATACAAGGGATACTGCTCCGATATGACACGTACCTTTGTCCTCGGAAAAGCAAGCGATAAACAGAAAGAAATTTACAATGTTGTATTAAAAGCACAGCTGGCCGGTCTTGCAGCAGTAAAGGCTGGTGTAAGCGGAGCGAGTGTGGATAAGGTGGCGAGAGATATTATTACAGAGGCTGGTTACGGTGACTGTTTTGGCCACGGACTTGGTCACAGTGTAGGTCTTTTCATCCATGAAAGTCCGCGCCTGTCTCCCTCTGACGATACCATTCTGAAAGCCAATATGATCGAGACTGTTGAGCCGGGTATTTATGTACCTGGTTTCGGAGGGGTTCGCATTGAGGATATGGTAGTGGTAACGGAGGATGGCTGCCGCAATCTGGCACATTCTCCTAAGGAACTGATTGAGGTTCCCGTTGAGAAATAAAGAGCTGATATATATAGTGAATAGATAGTGATGTCGCCGACAGGCGAAATGTCTGTTTTGTGAAAGAAAATTATCTGCCCGGGCGGCATCTGAGTTTCTTTTACGATTAAAATGTTAATATTGTTATTAAAATATGGAAAGGAATAAGAAAATGCTGAAACAATTGTCAATTTTTGCGGAAAATATCAAAGGGAAAATGCAGAAGGTGACTGGAATCCTCCTGGAGGAGGATATTAATATCCTTGGTTCTGTTACCAATGACAGTGCTGAATATGGAATTATACGTATGGTTGTTTCCAAACCTGAGCAGGCGTTAGAAGCGCTGACAAAGGCTGGTTTTATCTGTAAGCTTAGTGATGTTCTTGGAATCGAGGTAAAGGATGAGGTTGGTAATCTGAACAAACTGCTTCTCAGTCTCCAGGAGAGCAACATCAATATTGATTATCTGTATCTGTCTTTCAACCGTGCTACCGGACTTCCGATCATGGTTCTCCACGTACCGGATATCAGTGAGGTGGAGGCATGTCTGAGAAATAAGGGATTTAATTCCATTTCTGAGGTTCATTGAGCACTTTAGGCAGAAACAGAATCTGAAATCCTGCATAGAACTCTGAATAGTTGGAAAAACTACCGTTATCAATCTTTAGGAGGTAAGGAAATGTTACGGTATTTGCCTATTCGGAAGATTCACGCAAGACAAATTCTGGATTCCAGAGGCAATCCTACTGTGGAGGTAGAAGTGACAGTTGGAGAAGGCGTTATTGGAATCAATGGATATACAGGCCGTGCAGCAGTTCCATCCGGCGCGTCCACAGGAAAATTCGAAGCACTGGAGCTAAGAGACGGCGATAAAGGAAATTATAAAGGTCTTAGTGTACAAAAAGCAGTGGATAATGTAAACACGAAAATCTCGGAGGCAATTCTGGGAGAAAATGCACTGGATCAGACCTATATTGATTCTCTTCTGATCCAGACAGATGGTACGGACAATAAAAGCAATCTTGGGGCGAATGCCACTCTTGGTGTTTCTATGGCGGTGGCGAGGGCAGCCGCTATGGCACTTCGGATTCCGCTTTATCAGTATATCGGAGGCTGTCATGCGAACAGGATGCCAGTACCAATGATGAATATTTTGAATGGCGGGCGGCATGCGGACAATACAGTGGATCTTCAGGAGTTTATGATCATGCCAGTTGGGGCTTCCTGTTTTTCAGAGGGAATCCGCATGTGTGTGGAGATTTATCAGTCACTGAGGATTCTTTTAAAAAAGAAAAATCTGTCTACAGCAGTGGGCGATGAGGGTGGTTTTGCACCGGATCTGAAGGATTCCAGGGAGATTCTGGAATTGATCCTTGAGGCTGTGAAGAACGCCGGATATGAGCCGGGAAAAGATATTGGCATTGCCATTGATGCGGCAGCCAGTGAATTATATGACGGAGAAAAAGATGGTTACTATTTTCCTGGGGAGAGTAAGATGACTGGAAAAGAAGTAATCCGGGATTCTAATGAAATGATCCGTTATTACGAAAATCTGTTGGATGAATTTCCTGTTGTTTCTATCGAGGACGGACTGCAGGAGGATGACTGGGAGGGCTGGAAAGCTATGACGGAGCGGCTTGGAAGCCGTGTACAGCTGGTTGGGGATGACCTTTTTGTGACAAATATCAAACGGCTGTCCTGTGGAATAAAGCTTGGAACAGCAAATGCAATCCTGATCAAGGTAAATCAGATCGGAACCCTGACAGAGTCTCTGGAGGCAGTAGAACTGGCTGCACGGGCGGGTTATCGCTCTGTTATTTCCCACCGCTCCGGTGAAACGGAGGATTCCTTTATTGCAGATCTTGCAGTGGCAACTGGTGCTGGGCAGATCAAGACTGGTGCACCATGTCGTTCAGATAGAAATGCCAAGTATAATCAGCTTCTGAGAATCCATGAGCAGCTTGGCAGACTGTCGATGTATGAGAATCCGTTTGCCTGACCCTGAAAAAAACGATAGCGTAATTTGTCCAAATTCAAGATAAAAAAGAGTTGAAATCAAATGCTGGCTATGGTACAATATCTCCTAGTTGATTAGGAGGTGTAACCACGTGCAGATTTTAAGAACGATTTTAACAATTCTTTTTGTTATAGATTGTATTGCCCTTACCGTAGTAGTCCTTATGCAGGAAGGTAAGTCACAGGGGCTTGGTGCGATCGCCGGAGCTGCAGACACATACTGGGGTAAGAACAAAGGACGTTCCATGGAGGGCGGTCTTGTTAAGGCAACTACAGTTATGGGAGTTTTGTTCTTTGTACTGGCAGTTGTATTGAACCTGAATTTCTAAGAATAAACTGGGAAACACTCTTGTTGATCTGATCGCAAGAGTGTTTTTTATGTAAGCGGAAAATCCTGCTTTGCAGGATTCTTTCCTGATAATAGGAAATTATGGAAAGATGGTAGAAAAGTTTTGTGATAATTACAGTCTGTGCGTGCGATTTTAATAGAGCAGCTTGCGTGTGCAGGTATTAAGAAGGAGACAAATTGAGTAAAGACAGAGAATTTGACAAACGAAAAAAATTTATGATGGAGCTTCTTGGTGATCCAGTGTACCAGCCTATGCGTTTCCGGGAAATTGCAGGTCTTCTGCGCCTTTCAAAGGACGAGAAGAAAGATCTGTACCGTGTTCTGGATGATCTGATAGCAGAGGGAAAGGCTGACCTGGATTCCAAGGGACGTTATTCCAAAATAACTGGAAGAAAGCGCGGGAAAGAGAAGCAGCGTGGAAAAAGAGAAGAACGTGACGAGAAGTTTTCGGGTAAACGTTCCGGGAAATATACAGAAGAAAGCTCCGAGAGACGTACCGGGAAGAAAGATGAGAAACATTCCGATAAGAAATATAATGATAAGCAGGCTGGAAAGTGTGATCACCGCAAATCCGACGATCGTTACAGCAGGGGAAAAGATAAGTACAACGATAAGAAACACGGCAGACGCTACGAGGATGATGATCCGGAATTCCGCCTTGCCCGTCTGGAGAACGAATATCCGGACAGTCCATCTGTGGAAGGCACCTTCATCGGTCATCCCAAGGGCTTTGGCTTCGTGGAAATCGAGGGGGAAGACAACGACGTATTTATTCCGGAAGATTGTACCGGAACGGCTATGCACCAGGATAAGGTTCGTGTTATAATCACAAAAGAGCCGCAGGAAGGCAAACGCCGCGAGGGAATTGTAGTAAAAGTTCTGGAAAGAGGTATGACCCAGATCGTGGGAACCTACGAGAACAGCCGTGACTTTGGTTTTGTGGTAAGTGACAATCCTAAATTTTCCAGGGATGTATTTATTCCGAGGAAAGATTCCCAGGGAATTAAGGACGGGGATAAGGTAGTGGTGGAAATCACCAGCTACGGAAGCAAGAACCGCAATCCGGAAGGTAAGATCGTAGAGAATCTGGGAAGCTGCCGTGCACCTGGAACAGATATCCTTGCCATTGTAAAAAGCTTTGGCATTCCAAGCGAATTTCCGGATAAAGTAATCCGTCAGGCTGACCGTGTACCGGATCATGTTCTGGATGCTGACAGGGATGGCCGACTGGATCTTCGCCATCTTCAGACCGTCACCATCGACGGAGAAGACGCCAAGGATCTGGATGATGCAGTTACTTTGACAAAGGAGAATGGCATCTATCATCTTGGTGTTCACATTGCAGATGTAAGCAATTATGTACAGGGAGGAAGTGCCCTTGACCGTGAGGCGTTGAAGCGAGGAACCAGTGTATATCTGGCAGACCGCGTAATTCCTATGCTCCCGGTACGGCTTTCCAACGGAATCTGTTCTCTGAACCAGGGGCAGGATCGTCTTACTTTAAGCTGTCTTATGGATATTGATAAAAAAGGAAATATGATTTCCCATAAGATTGCAGAGACTGTGATCTGTGTAGATGAGAGAATGAATTATACAGATGTGAAAAACATTCTGGAGGATACTGACGAAGAGGCAAAGAAACGCTATGAAAAACTTGTTCCCATGTTTTTCCTGATGAAAGAGCTTTCTGAAATCCTTCGTGGAAACCGCCATCACAGAGGCTCCATTGATTTTGATTTTCCGGAGAGCAAGATTATCTTAAATGCAGCAGGAAGAGCCATTGACATTAAGCCATATGAGGCAAATGTGGCAACAAGGATCATAGAGGATTTCATGCTTATGGCAAATGAGACTGTGGCAGAGGAGTGCTGCAGGGATGATATGCCGTTTGTTTATCGTACCCATGAGACACCGGATCCCGAGAAAGTGGAGAGCCTTCTCACACTTCTTCATAATCAGGGAGTGCCGGTGCAGAAGCATGGACAGGAGATTACCCCGAAGGAAATCCAGACTATTCTGGAGAGCATTGAGGGACTTCCAAATGAGCCACAGATCAGCCGCCTTACTCTTCGAACCATGAAACAGGCGAAGTATACTACAGAATGCAGCGGCCATTTTGGACTTGCAGCGAAATATTACTGCCATTTTACTTCTCCAATCCGTCGTTATCCGGATCTTCAGATTCACAGGATTATTAAGGATAAGCTTCGGGGACGTCTAGAAAGAGAGGGAAAAACAGAGCATTATAAAGAGATTCTGGAAGATGTGGCACGCCAGTCCAGTGTATGTGAGCGCCGGGCGGACGAAGCAGAGAGAGAATCTGACAAGCTGAAAAAAGCAGAATATATGTCTTACCATATTGGGGAAGAATTTGAAGGAATCATTTCCGGTGTTACTGGCTGGGGCTTCTATGTGGAACTTCCAAATACGGTAGAGGGACTGGTTCATGTAAATACACTGAGGGATGATTACTACACCTTTGATCAGGATGCTTACGAGTTGATCGGCGATGTGACACACAAGGTGTTTGCACTGGGACAGAAGGTGCGTGTGAGAGTTGCGGACGCAGATACCATGCTGAAGACTGTGGATTTTGTTCTGGCAGAGGATCAAGAGTGGTAATTAGAAGTTACTGTTCATTCTGCGATCAAAAACACGCTTTGCGATGCATAGAAACCACGCTCTAGAACAGCAACCTTTTGTTTTGAGCGCCCGCCTGCAGGCGGAAATCCATATAGGGAGGAACTTATGGCAAAGAAACCAGGAATCAAACTGATTGCAAATAATAAAAAGGCATTTCACGATTATTTTATAGAAGACACTTATGAGGCGGGAATTGCCCTGGCAGGAACAGAAGTAAAATCCCTGCGTATGGGAAAATGCAGCGTCAAGGAATCTTTTGTGCGGATTCAGAATGGGGAAGTTTACATCTATGGGATGAACATCAGTCCATACGAAAAAGGTAATATTTTTAACAAAGATCCCCTTCGTATCCGTAAACTTCTCCTTCACCGCAGTGAGATCAACAAGATGGAAGCCAAACTGAAGGAAAAAGGCCTTACCCTTGTGCCGATCAAGGTCTATTTCAAGAACAGCCTTGTGAAGGTGGAAATTGGCATGGCAAGAGGTAAGAAACTGTATGACAAACGTCAGGATATTGCAAAGAAAGATCAGAGACGAGAAGCAGAGCGTGATTTCAAGGTGAAGAATTTATATTAAAAATAATGGGAGCTGGGAATTTTTATGATGAAAAATTCCCGGCTTTCGTAAATTTCTGTTAAACATTTATAGGGAATCAGCTGTGAAGATGCAACATATAAAAAGTCAGACAGGTCAATATGGTATTTATTTAATATTCGCTGCACAGGCAGCATGAAAACAGTAAAAAGAGGTTGGCTATGGAAGAGAAAATAAAAGAGAAAACAAAAGAGAAAACACAGGAAGCAAAGGAAACAACAAAAGAAAACCGCCTGATGAAAACCGTAGAGGATTCCAGAACGGAGCAGGTTCATCTGATCATGCACCAGCACTTAAATGCCGGCGGCAGATTGTTTGGAGGAATGCTGATGCAGTGGGTGGATGAGGTGTCTGGCGTGGTTGCCATGCGTCATTGCGGGACTTACCGTGTCACAACTGCAGCTGTAGATAATCTGCAGTTTAAGGAGCCCGTTTACGAGGGCGAGATCCTTGTGATGATCGGCTATGTGACCTATGTGGGAAATACCTCCATGGAAGTGGAAATTGATTCCTATGTGGAGCGCGGTGATGGAATGCGTTACCTGGTAAACCGTGCTTTTTCTGTGATGGTAGCTGTGGATAAGAATGAGCGCCCTACCCGAATTCCCGGCCTTATTATCCGCACAGAAGCAGAGAAAGGTCGCCATGAGGCAGCTCTGCTCCGCAGGGATATGCGTAAAGAGCGAAGAGACGCCGGGTTTTAAACATTGAGACATGTTGTCAAAAAGTATTTGAGCCAGAGACGGAGAAAACTGTCCCTGGCTCTTTTTGTTCACAGAAGAAGTACGTAGGATCTTCCTTCCCGGTGAAGAAACCAGAGAGAATGGGGAAAAGAAACCCGAGAGTTGCGGCGCGAAATCGTGCAAAGCATGATTTCTGTGCATCGCGAAGCGTGTTACTGTGAACGGAGTGAACAGTAACGAAAAGTTTAAAAATTGTATGAAATCATCCCGCGTTCGGTTGACAAGTCTGTCATACTCTGTAATAATAATGGAGAACAAAAAGTGGATATTAGAGGAGTTTAATTCCATTTTGTGGGAGGAATATAGATTATGAAAAAACGTTATGTGATTCTTGCAGCACTTTTGGTCACTGCTTTGGCAGCAGCCGGATGTGGTAAGAAACAGACTGAAGATACAGGTAAGGATGGCCAGGTAACCGTGGCTCCAGCTGAGAATACAGATACAGCTTCAAGTGATGACAGTTCCCTGGTAGATATGCAGAAATCTGACGATGCAGATATCAAGAATGTGATTGGTGATAAGACTTCCACAGCTTCCAAGCTGATTCTTGTGAACGGTACCGGAGCTGCTGTGAAGGGACTTTACATTCGTCCGACTACGGATGACGATGATGACTGGGGCACAGAGCTGATCAATGGATTGTTTACTTTGAATGATGGTGACAAGGCTCTTTACTATTATGAGCCGGACGAGAAGGATGCAGATGGAAATACGGTGACAAGCTATGACATCCGGATCACGTATGAGGATGAGGATTATACAGATTGCTATTTCCGTAAGCTTCCGCTGAAGACAATTTCAAAGATCACTCTTCATATGGAGGGAACTGTTGAGGATGGAATTCCTTATGCTACTTATCTGACAGGAACAAGTAAGACAGAAACTTCTACCTTGAGTGAAGTAATGGCGCGTCTTGGCCTTGATGACAGCGAAGACAGTTCTGAGGATGATTCTCAGGAAACGGATACAGCACCAACGCCTACATCTGCGCCGCAGCAGTCAGATCCTACTGCTGCACCTACATCTGCACCGCAGCCTACAAGTACTCCGGATAATAATGGCGGCAGTAATACAGCACCGAATGATTCCAATGCAGATAAGGCGAAACAGTATATCGGACAGCCGCTTTCCAGTCTTGTTGCAGCACTGGGAGAGGCTAACGGAAGTGATTATGAGAACGAGCCGGAGACCGGAGAGACAGGATATCATTATTATGACTCTTTCACAGTTTCTACCACTGTTGATGACAGCGGAAATGAGGTTGTTGCCGGAGTATGGTAAAATAAAAGAATAAAAAATAAGGCAGGATAAAAGCATGGAAATGAAAAGAGTTTTATTAAAATTAAGCGGCGAGGCTCTTGCCGGACCGAAGAAAACAGGATTTGACGAGGCAACTGTTCTTGCAGTAGCGAAGCAGATCAAGGCAATTTCTGATGAGGGAGTACAGATCGGCATTGTGATCGGCGGTGGAAACTTCTGGAGAGGACGTACCAGTGAGACGATAGACCGCAACAAGGCAGATCAGATCGGTATGCTTGCTACTATTATGAACTGTATTTATGTATCTGACCTTTGCAGATATACAGGTATGAAGACTGAGATTTATACACCATTTGCATGTGGTGCATTTACAAAACTGTATTCCAAGGACAGTGTAGAAGAGAGCTTTGCACAGGGCAAGCTGGTATTCTTTGCAGGCGGTACAGGACATCCGTATTTCTCTACTGACACAGCTACGGTTCTTCGTGCAGTTGAGATTGAGGCCGATGCGATTCTTCTGGCTAAGGCAGTTGATGGTATTTATGACAGCGATCCGAAGGTAAATCCTGACGCTGTGAAGTACGATGAGATCTCTATTCAGGAAGTTGTTGACAAGAAGCTTGCAGCCATGGATCTTACAGCTTCTATTATGTGTCTGGAGCAGAAAATGCCGATGATGGTATTTGCTCTTGATGAGGAGAACAGCATTATCAACACCGTTCACGGAAAATTTTCCGGAACAAAGGTTACTGTATAAGCGCGTTACTGTTCACTGGCAACATAAGAGCGGCAGACAAGAGCCTGTCTGAAAAATCATTCCGGCAGTCTGTACTATATTATACGCGCAGAAAATAGGATAATACTGCTTACCGGCAGAAAATCATAAAGAGGGAGATTAATTTTATGGATGAAAGAATTCAGAAGTATGAAGAGAAAATGAAAAAGACATTGGGCAGCTTGGAAGCAGAGCTGACTACTATCCGTGCAGGACGTGCCAATCCGCATATCCTTGACAAGCTGACAGTAGATTACTACGGAAGCCCTACACCGATTCAGCAGGTGGCAAATATCACGGTTCCGGAAGCTCGTATGATCCAGATCCAGCCATGGGAATCCAGCCTGATCAAGGGAATTGAGAAAGCAATCCTTACTTCTGATCTTGGCCTGAACCCGAATAACGATGGAAAAGTGATCCGTCTTGTTTTCCCGGAGCTTACCGAGGAACGCCGTAAAGATCTGGTTAAAGAGGTTAAGAAAAAAGGCGAAGCAGCTAAGGTTGCTGTCCGCAACATCCGCCGTGATGCTAACGATGCATACAAGAAGCTGAAAAAAGAAGAGGATGTATCCGAGGACGAGATCAAAGAGTTAGAGGACAAAGTTCAGAAGCTTACAGATAAATACATCAAAGATGTAGATGCTGCAGTAGAAGCAAAAGGTAAGGAGATTATGACTGTATAAGGGCATATTACCTGAAGCGCAGAGCCGTTTGGACTAAAAATCTGCAAAACAGGATCCTTTTATAAAGAAACCGCAAAAAGAGCTCTTTAAAAAGAGCTCTTTTCTGCCCTTGTGTATGAAATTGTACGAATAATCTGAACGCTTATAACGAAAAAAGAAAAACAAAATACAAGGAGAAAAATATGAACGTACCCAATCATATTGCCATTATTCTGGACGGCAATGGCCGCTGGGCAAAGGCAAAGGGACTGCCTCGTGGCTATGGACATGTTAAGGGCTGCGCCAATCTGGAGCAGGTCTGCTATGATATTAAAGATCTGGGCGTGAAATATCTGACAGTATATGCTTTTTCCACGGAGAACTGGAAACGCTCCAGAGAAGAAGTGGACGGGCTTATGAAGCTGTTTCGCAGTTATCTTAAGAAATGTATCAAGATATCCCGGGATAATAAGATGAAAATCAAAATTATCGGCGATATCTCTGCTTTTGCACCGGATATTCAGGAAAGCATCCGTAAGCTGGAGGAGTTTTCCAAGGATTATGATGAGCTGTACTTCCAGATCGCCATGAATTACGGAAGCCGCGATGAGATTACAAGAGGAATGCGAAAAATGGCACAGGATGTGGCGGATGGAAAAGTTTCTCCGGATCAGATCACAGAGGATACGATTGGAAGCTACCTGGATACTGCAGGAGTGCCGGATCCGGATCTTCTGATACGCACCAGCGGCGAACAGAGACTTTCCAATTTCCTTATGTGGCAGCTGGCTTATACGGAATTTTATTTTACAGACGTGGCATGGCCGGATTTCCATAAAGCAGAATTAGTACAGGCTATTGAGAAATATAATCAAAGAGACAGAAGATATGGCGGTGTGAAGGAGGAGTAAGATGTTTAAAACACGTCTTTTAAGCGGTATTGTGCTGGTCGCAGTTGCGCTTCTGACTATTATCAGTGGAGGTTATGTGCTGTTTTTTACACTACTTGGGATCTCTCTGATCGGAATGCAGGAGCTTTATAAGGTTATGAAGGTTCGGGAAGACCATTTTAATGCCCTGGAAATTGCAGGCTATCTTGGAGCTGTGATCTACTATGTGCTGATGTCGCTGGATTTTGAAAAATATGGAATGATGGGCGTGATCATTTCGTTCATGATGTTTATGTTCGTTTACGTATTTACTTATCCCAAGTTCAAAGCAGAACAGGTGATGCCGGCGTTCTTTGGGGTGGTATATGTGGCTGTAATGCTCTCCTTTATTTATCTTACCAGGAACCTTCCGGATGGAAAATTCCTGGTATGGCTGATCTTTTTATGCTCCTGGGGATGCGATACCTGCGCATATTGTGTGGGAATGCTGATCGGCAGGCACAAAATGGCACCAATCCTCAGCCCGAAGAAATCAGTAGAAGGTGGGGTAGGTGGCGTGGCAGGTGCTGCGCTTCTGGGCGCGATTTATGCAGCTGCAACTGGCGGCAGGATTGCAGAGTATGCACTGATCTGTGCAGTCGGAGCGCTGATCTCCATGGTGGGTGATCTGGCTGCTTCTGCTATTAAGAGAAATCAGGGAATCAAGGACTATGGCAAACTGATCCCGGGACACGGTGGAATCCTGGACAGATTTGACAGTGTGATCTTTACAGCTCCGGCTATTTATTTCCTGGCGAAGCTTGTGTTGGGAATCTGATTCAGGATTGGCAGCGAGAAGCATAAAGAAATAAAAAGTGTGGAAATGATAAGATATGATTTGTCCCGGAAATGGACTGAGAGGAATTTGAAATGAAGAAAATTGCAATTTTAGGTTCAACCGGCTCTATCGGTACACAGACTCTGGATGTAGTGAGAGCTAACGGTGATATAGAGGTGCTGGGAATTAGTGCAGGAAGAAATGTGAAAATGCTGGAAGAACAGGCAAGAGAGTTTCATCCTCAGCTGATTGCAGTGTGGGATGAAAATGCGGCAAAGGATCTGGAAGTCCGTCTTGCGGATATGGATGTAAAAATTGTGTCTGGTATGGAGGGACTTCTGGAGCTTGCACGTATGCCCCAGACAGACATTCTGGTTACCGCTGTTGTAGGAATGATTGGAATCCGTCCTACAATGGAGGGAATCAAGGCGGGCAAGGACATTGCTCTTGCAAACAAAGAAACATTGGTAACAGCAGGTCATCTGATCATTCCCATGGCAAAAGAGCATGGGGTTCAGATCCTTCCGGTAGACAGTGAGCACAGTGCTATTTTCCAGGCCCTTCATGGGGAAAAGCGGGCGCAGGTTGAGAAACTTCTGATCACAGCTTCCGGCGGTCCCTTCCGTGGGAGAAAAAGAGAAGAACTGGAACATGTGACGCTTGCGGATACCCTGAAGCATCCGAACTGGGTAATGGGACAGAAGATCACAGTAGATTCTGCAACCCTGGTCAATAAAGGTCTGGAGGTTATGGAAGCCAGATGGCTGTTTGATGTGGATCTGGATCATATTCAGGTTGTTGTCCAGCCAAAGAGCATTATCCATTCGATGGTAGAGTTTAAAGATGGTGCAGTTATGGCGCAGCTTGGAACTCCGGATATGCGGCTTCCAATCCAGTACGCACTCTATTATCCGGAACGCAGATATCTGGATGGAGAGAGACTGGATTTCCATAAATTGAAAGAGATTACTTTTGAAGATCCGGATATGGATACATTCCTGGGGCTTCCAATGGCTATGGATGCTGCAAGAAAAGGCGGCAGTATGCCTACTGTGTTTAACGCAGCAAATGAGCTGGCTGTGAAGAAGTTTTTACAGGAAAAAATCGGCTTTCTGGATATTTACGACATTATTGCACAGTCTATGGAAAGACATACAGTGATCCGGAATCCGGATCTGGAGGAGATACTGGCAGTAGAAGACGAGACTTATAAATGGATTGAAAGCAGGTGGTAGGTTGAAGATTATTCTGGCATTATTGATTTTCAGTGCGATCATTCTTTTTCATGAGCTGGGGCATTTCCTTCTTGCAAAGAAAAATAAGATCGTAGTAACGGAGTTTTCCCTTGGAATGGGACCAAGGCTGCTTAGCACAGAGAAGAATGGAACCAGGTATTCTCTGAAGCTTTTGCCTCTTGGCGGTTCCTGTGCCATGCTGGGAGAAGATATGGAGGATGAGTCCAAGGGGACTTTCAATGGTGCACCAGTGTGGGGAAGAATCGCTACAGTTGCAGCAGGACCGGTATTTAACTTTATCCTGGCCTTTGTGTTTGCAGTGCTCATTGTTACGCTGGTGGGCTATGACCCGGCAGAGGTTACGCAGGTGGAGAGTGGTTCTACTGTGGCTGAAGCTGGTCTTCAGGAAGGGGATATTATCAAAGAATATCAGGGGTATCATATTGATCTGGCAAGAGATCTTTATCTGTATATGTATCTGAATAATCCACAGGAGGATGAGACCATTCATATGACTGTGGAGAGGGATGGCAAAGATGTGGAGCTGGCCTTCAAACCAGACGTACAGGTGAGATACCTTCTTGGCTTTAACAGAAAGAGTACCGATTCTCTTGAGGTGGCATCCCTGATTCCGGGAATGGGCTTATCTGAAACTGGTGTGGAGCCTGGGGACGTGATCACTTCCATTAATGGTACCAGACTGGAGAGTTCGGACGATTATACTGCATATCTTGCAGAGCATCCTCTCACAAGTGAGCCTGTGACCATTACTTATGAGCGTGATGGCCTGGAATACAACGCTGAGGTAACTCCATCGGAGTCCCGCACAGCAGTGCTTGATTTTTCTTATAATCTGGCGTACACGAAGACACAGGGATTTGAAGTGCTGAAGTATGGAACGCTGGAAGTAAAATATATGATCCGCTCTACCTTACTCAGCCTAAAAGAGCTTCTTACCGGCGGGCTGGGCGTAAAGGATTTAAGCGGTCCGGTTGGCGTAGTTGATGCAATTGGCAGCACCTATGAGGCAAGTAAGAGTGAGGGCATGCTGACTATCTGGGTAAATATGCTGTATATGGCAGCACTTTTATCTGCAAACCTTGGTGTTATGAACCTTCTTCCGCTTCCTGCACTGGATGGTGGCCGGCTTGTATTTCTGATTATCGAGGCTATCCGGAGAAAACCGGTGAACAGACAGATTGAGGGCATGGTTCATTTTGCAGGTTTGATGGTGTTGATGCTTTTGATGGTTGTAGTTATGTATAATGATATTTTGAAGATTTTTTAATCTTTTTGAAATGAAAAAGCTGTAAAAAAATGAAAGCGAAGGCTATGTGTATCAAACGGATATGCATAGCCTTTTTTTGATGCAGCAGACAATTCTGCAGCAAATTCCTATTACCCAAAAAAGCTTTTCCAGGCAGTGAGAGGAAATAACGGAAATGCAGATGAGGGGGATGGTCTGCTGCAGGCGGCAAATCTTGCAAGGGGATTCCTTTTTATAGGGAAAACTTCCGAATATGTAGTAATAAAAACTACATAATAAAGTGTCGAATAAAAGTAAAACTTGACATAAAAACAATAATGCTTTATACTAAAATAGTTTTAAAATCAAACTAAATTAAAGCATGGAGGATATTGTTTTGGATAGAGAATACAAAAGCAGTTTGAGATGTTTGAAAATTGGAGATAAGGTGGCAGAACTTCCTATTATTCAAGGGGGAATGGGCGTGGGAGTGAGCCGTAGCTCCCTGGCTGGCGCAGTGGCAGCAGAAGGAGGAGTGGGAGTTATTTCCACAGCTCAGATCGGATATGATGAGGCTGGCTTTGAAAAAGACCAGGCGGGGTGCAATCTGAAGGCAATAAGAAAGCATATATGGATGGCAAGGGAGATTGCCAAGGGAAAAGGGCTGGTCGGTGTTAATATTATGGTAGCGCTGAAACATTATAAAGAGCATGTAAAGGAAGCTGTGGAATGTGGTGCAGATGTGATCATCAGTGGCGCAGGACTTCCCATGAATCTGCCAGAGCTGGTACCGGAGTTTTGCAGAACAAAGATTGCGCCTATTGTTTCTTCAAAAAGGGCAGCAAATCTGATTCTGAAAATGTGGGCACATCGATATAACCGGACTGCAGATCTGATCGTAGTGGAAGGACCGGAGGCAGGAGGACACCTGGGATTTTCCAGGGATCAGCTGGCTCACAGGGATGAGATGGATTTTGACCAGGAAATCCGGGATATTATTGCATGTAAAAAGGAATATGAGGAAAAGTTTGGCCGGGAAATTCCAGTGGTAGTTGCTGGCGGAATTTTTGACCGGAAAGATATTGATCATGCTATGGCACTTGGGGCAGATGGTGTGCAGATCGCAAGCCGGTTTGTAGCGACAAAGGAATGCGATGCCGATGAAAGGTATAAACAGGCGTATGTAAATGCAAGGAAAGAGGATGTGCAGATTATCCAGAGCCCTGTAGGAATGCCTGGAAGGGCGCTTTGCAATCCTTTTATGAAACTGGTAGAGAATGGACGGATTCCAGTAAAGAAGTGCTATAACTGCCTGGAAAAATGTAATCCAGGACAGGTTCCGTACTGCATTACCAAGGCATTGATCGATGCGGTGGAGGGAGATGTAGAGAATGGATTGATGTTCTGTGGGGCAAATGTTGGAAGGATTGACAAAATTACTTCAGTGCATGAATTGATGCGGGAATTGGCAGAAGGCTGATGGTTAGCCGGTTCCTATATGGTGATGTTGCTGACAAACGGCATGTCCGTTTAGAGTATAAGGTTTAGATTAGAATTTTATGGCGGGAGAGAAAATCCCGCCATATTATGTTTATTGTAATTCTGCAATCCGGGTGACGCCTACGTAAATTTCCTGAATTTTGTACCAGGTGGTATAATCTACGATTCCGGTTTCCGGAAGACCGAAAATATTCTGGAATTTGCGGACAGAGGCCTGAGTCTGGGCACCATAGATTCCGTCCGGATTTACTTTTGGAAGAGCAGGGTAGGCCTGGCTGATAGCATTTAGCTGTTCCTGAAGCTGGAGTACTTTGCTGCCGGAAGCACCAATATCCAGGTCATATCCTGGCCAGGAGGAAGGAATCCCGGAGACTTCTTCTGCCACATTGATATACATATCGTTTCCGTAGAAATACCGTAGGATTTCAATAGCAGAATATCCCTGGTCTCCAAGCCGCTTGCTTCCCCACTGTGTCATCCATCCTCTGTCCCGGCACTGCACCCGCTCTCCGTCGCAGTACTGGGTAAGAATTGGCTGACGGACGTTAGGACGGGATAGATAATTCTCGAAAAGTTCGTCTACAATGCGGTCGATAGAGTCAAAGATGTTTCGTCCGCGGATCCATTTGTGGTCGTAGGCGGTGGAGGAGGTGATGGTGTAGTCTTTCCCTTTATTGCGGTACCACTCCGTGTATACCCGGTTTAGGGTAAAGGACATAATTGCCAGGATGTTGGCGCGGATAGTGTCGTCAGGCCAGGTGGCATAGATTTCGCTGCTTGCTACATTTTTGATATAGTCGCGGTAGCGGACATAATAATTAGAGGCGGAGTTATCACCTACAGGCCCATCGTGCACTACAATGTATTCCGGAATTACGACCTTGCTTAGAACAATTTCGCCAGTTTCGTGTACTGGTTTAATTTCAGATTCCTGTATTTTTGGTGGATATTCATAGAAAAGTGTATGGGGAGGAATGACAATTCTGTTTTCCGAAACAGTGTCTTGCCTGGGATTCAGAAGGACAGGCTGTTTGGCCAGAACCGCAGGCAAGACTTCTGTGCCTGCGATTTCCTCCTGGTGAAAATCCTCGGCTTTGATCTGCATGGAATATTCTGCATAAGGCTGCGCCTCCTCGGAAGCATTCAGGCTGTATTCCAGAGGAGGCGTTTTTAATTGAAGGACAGGGGTGTTGCCGGAAGAATCCGTGCGGACTTCTTCAATGACACTGTTTGGATCACCTGTATAAGAAATACGGACCAGTGCATTTTCCACAGGGCGGTTGTCTGTTTTTGAATGGACCGTTATCTGTAAGGTACCCTGGTCTACATTTTCCTGCTGTGCACATAAGGCTTTTCTGTAATACATGGACGACCTCATAAAATGCTCTTCCAGGTATTATATGCTAAAAATGCAATTGTGAAAACATAATTCAGGGATGTTTGTGGGGATGAGAATATATTATAATAGTAAAGAGGCAGCAGGACAGCGGTGCCTACGGTGAAAAAAACGAAAGAAGGAATAAAATGAAACACTTAAGAAAACAAATTGCAGGCTATCTTTTAACGCTTATTCTGCTTATGGCAGGAATCGTATTCCCTGGAAGTGGGGAAAAGGTTCTGGCATCTGGCGGCAGCATGACTGTGCATTTCCTGGATGTGGGACAGGGATTATCCATTCTGGTGCAGTCAGAGGGACAGAATCTGCTGTATGATGGTGGTCCAAGAAGCGCGTCCAGCTATGTGGTGTCCTATTTGCAGGAGCAGAATGTGTCAGAAATTGATTATCTGATTTCATCCCATTACGATGAGGATCATGTGAGCGGACTGATTGGCTGTCTGAATGCATTTCAGGTGGACAATGTGATTGGAGCAGATTATATCCATGATTCTTCCCTTTATGGCTCTTTTATGGATGCAGTGGCAGCACATGGGCTTGAAGTACAGCATCCGGCAGTGGGGGCGGAGTATACATTTGGCTCGGGAGAATTTACAATTCTTTCACCAAAGGAAATCAGCAAAGAGAGTAATGCTAATTCGGTGGCAATTAAGCTGACGAATGGAGAAAACAGTTTCGTTTTTACCGGGGATGCAGATTTTAACTGTGAGGCAGATATGGTGAATTCCGGGCTTGATCTGAGCTGCGACGTGTTAAGTGTGGGCCATCATGGATCTGCTACATCCACAAGCTGGGATTTTCTTCAGGCTGCAGTTCCGGAATTTGCAGTGATCAGCTGCGGCGCAGGAAATATGTATGGTCATCCGCATGCGGATACCATGGAAAAACTGTCAGATATGGGAATTCAGGTATATCGCTCTGATGAACAGGGAACCATTGTAGCTTCTTCGGATGGAAGTGCTATTACCTGGAGTGCAGATCCTTGCAATGATTATACTTCAGGTGATGGAGAAACAGCTGGGCAAAGTGAAGGGGAGAAGGGATTTACAGCTGAAGATAATAGCGGAACTGATGCAGCTGCAGCATCAGAAAAGTCAGAACAGATTGCTGCAGCAGATGACAGTCAGGAGGAAATGGTATGGATATCTGCTACAGGAAGTAAATATCACAGTATTCCTGACTGTGGAAATATGAATCCGGATAAGGCATATCAGGAGCCAGTCTCACAGGCTGAGGCTCAAGGATATGAAGCTTGTAAGAAGTGCTTTTGATTATATATATTTAACCGAAATTTTCCATTATATTTCGGAATATCCCTTTTTTATTTGGGAAAATTCTGGTATACTAGAGCGTGTTTGAAAAAGGCTTTCTGCAAGATGTGCGTCACAATTTGTGGGAGATTTTGCCCGGATGAGGGCGCCGTAGCGGGCTACGGCAACCGAATTCGGGCAAAATATACCGCAAAGTGGGGCGTGCAGATTGCAGGAATGATTTTTCAAACAGGCTCTAAAGTGTATGCTTAGTAGAACGTACGGAATATAAAATATAATAACTGTGTAGTTTTCGGACCGTAATCCGTGAGGGCTCCGGCAGTTATAAATAAATTGGTGGTGTAAAATTAGTGAGTGAACAGAAAAGAGTAATTTATACAAAGGAGGAACTGGCTGCGAAGGTAAAGGTTCCGGCTATCGTGGAGCAGGATCTGAAGCGCATTATCAGTGATCGCCTGGAACAATGCGGTCTGTATTACAGATGCTTTTCCAGAATCAAGACAGCTTCTTCTATGGCTCATAAATTTGCTCTGAAAGATTATGGCGCGGAGAATAAGAAACTGCAGGACCTGGTAGGTGTCCGTATTAACCTGTATTTTGATGATGATGTAGAAATCTGCCAAAATATTGTGGAAAATACCTTTGATGTGATTGGCTGGTCCACTTCGGAAAGAAGCGAGGAGGAGTTCAAACCTACGAAATTAAACGGCGTGTGCCGTCTTCCGGAATATTTGAGATCAGAGATTTCAACAGAGACCTGGGATATGTATATTGATGATACCTTCGAGATCCAGATTAAGACCATGTTTTTTGAGGGCTGGCATGAGATCGAGCATGATATGCGTTATAAAGGAGAGGAACTGTGGAAGAATTACAAGGGCTTTTCCAGATACTTTAACAGTATTCTGGCAACTTTGGAGCTTTGTGATAAATCCATGGTTACCTTGTTTGAGGATCTGGGACATTCCCTTTATAAATCAGGCAGATGGAGTGATATGATCAAGAGTCATTTCCGCCTGAAACTGGGAGAGGGACAGCTTTACCCTGAGGTGGCGAAGCTTCTGGATGAGGATTGTGACCAGCAGGTGGAGAATCTGGCCAAGCGTATTTATAAGACCAGCAAGCAGACACTGGTAGACCAGCTGCTTCATCGCAGCCGCAAGGTACCGATCAATGTAAATACGATCATTGCCCTGTTAAACGACAGTCAGTTCCATGACAGTCGTCTGACCGCTATTTTTAAGGAGCGTGATGTTTATAACGATGGGCGTGAAGAGAGCCTGGGAGAGTCCTGGCATTATGAGATGAAGCCTTTGATCCGTCACAATGTATTCCAGATGTGTACAGAGGTGGACGGGAGCAGGATGAGAGAGGAACAGCTGGCTTCTGCTACGGAGATTTTCCAGCAGGCAGCAGACTGTATATATGGCTGGATCGTGGGAAAATACGGCGGATTGTTTAAACAGATGCCACAGAAGACCAGCACCTATCATGCGGATATTCTGGCTTATCATGTGGCTGTGAATTATGATCCGGGCAACCGCCACCTGAATATGCATGTAAGACATATGGATATGGAAGTGGGCGGCCGGATCTGGTATTCCGAGGCAGGGCTTGAGGTATCCCGTCAGGAGAAAGTAATCCTGAAGGTTTGCAACGGATATGCACAGCCGGCCAGAGAGCATACTATCCAGGATCCGGGAGTAACCTTTTTCAGCTATCCGGGCTATTATAAGACAATTGTAGATAATATCGGAATTGTTAATGGAATTGAGTGCTCTAACCGAAGAAGGATCCTGCGGGAGGAGATGTTTGGAAATCTGATCACAGCGCTGAAGGATTCCGAGCGTTTATTCCCGGTCGTGGTGATCGTTTCCAGAGAGACTTCAGATGGAATGATGGATGAAGACTGGCTTGGCCAGTTCCGCGTATCTGATTTTACAAGAACGGTATGGCGTTATTCCCATGTGTTTACTGCCCATGAGTCTACCGGAAAGAAATTCTTGAAGCTTGCAGGGATTGATCTGCGCCAGATTGATGATATTCCCAGACTTTATATTTTCTGGCCAGGAGGAGACGTAGATGATTACGGTCCGGAGGATGTGACGAACTGCAGTTTTGGACGTCACCTGGAAGCGAGAGGCGACGCCCGCACCTACGATATTGTCCGCGGCGGACAGGCATTTTACCATAAGATCGTTACAGATCTGCGTGAGTGGAATATTTCCGCAGATATGTGGGAAGGATTTAAACTGGAGACAGTGACGGAATTGCCGAAATAGAATGATAGAAGTACCACTGGCAGTTGGTGAGAAAATTAAGACGACGATTTTCTTATCAGCTGTTGGTGGTGTTTCTTTTATGACTGAATATAACTTGGCGTTTAAAAGAGAAAATCTGTTAGGTTATAACGTATACTTGTACCTTCAAAAATAAAACTATTTTGTAGTGGTTAATTCGAATTTAAATGTAAAATACAAGAATAAAATGCAAAAATAAAATAAAAGCACAAGAAATAAAATAAAACGCAAGATATTCTTGTGAAAAAGCATTGACGTTTATAGAAAATATGGTATCCTATAATAGAAAGGAGTGTGAAAATATGACGAAAAGTGCAAGAATACAAGAAAAAATCATAGAAATTTTGGCTGATGGAAATTATCATACTGTTCAAGAAATTAAAAGTTTTCTACGGAAAGCAGGAATTTCTGATTATTCAGAGGGGCAGTTCTCTGGCTCATTAAATACTTTGCTTAGAAATCAATCCATTCAAAAAATGGATAGGGGGATTTATAAAATAAAACAAAATTGGGGAGGTAAAGATTTTATGAAAACTTGTTTTGTAGTATCTCCTATTGGAGAAACAGATAGTGAAATAAGGAGTAATGCAGATAAATTATTCAAATATATTATTAGTCCAGTTTGTGAAAGTTGTGGCTTTGAACCTGTACGAGTAGATCAAATTAATGATTCGGATTCAATTACACAAACTATTATTGATAAGCTTTTATCATCGGAGCTTGTCATAGCTGACATTTCGGGGCATAATCCTAATGTTTTTTTTGAAATGGGATATAGAAAATGTACAGACAAGCCGATTATTCACTTAAAAAAGAAAGGCGAAACTATACCATTTGATGTAAACACAGTAAGAACATTCGAGTATGATCTAACCGATTTAGATAATGTAGAAGAAACTAAGAAACGTTTAGAACAAACAATAGGGACCTTTTCTTTTGAGAACAAAACTAATGCATTGGGACAAGATGAAGAAAACAATAAGCAGCTTTTTTTTCAAAGTATTCTTACTATGCTGTATCAAATTCAAGATTCTATTACTGAATTAAAAGAGCAAATAAATAAAAAAGATACAGAAACGATACAAGCAATAATGCAAACAAGCTTAAATAATGCCCAAAAAGAAGAATCTACGGATGTTGTTATGATGAAAACGTTGTTACCCGAGTTGATTAAAAATCCAAAATTATTCCAAAATTTAATGCAATTTGCCGAAATGACTAATAAACCTAAGAAGCAATAAAAAAGAGATAATCATAATTGTTGAGGACGAAATTTGCTGAGGGTCTTTTGTGAGATAAATTGTACTCTATAAACTGAATAAAATTTAAAGATAAATTTGTATTTCTGTACAGACTTTAGGAACGGATTACCAAAATTATACGTATCCTAAAAACTATGTAGAAATTATAGCTATTTCACTGTAAAATGTTTATACTGCTATTATGCATGAAAACGTAGAAATGCCTTTTAACTCCTCAAGATTATGCAGAAGACTATTATATACGAGCTTTAGACATTATTTTCTCATACATTTATTCGAGGAAGATACACTAATGTTTATAGTAAAGTTCCAGAAAATACAGTTCCTGTTTGCGATTTGAACGCTTGAATGGATTATATCCAAACGAAGAAAGGATAGCTATAGCTACGTATCATTTGCTAAAGTTACGCAGAGCATGTTGTTTCATGCTTAAAATTGCTGGGTAGAGATTTTTAATGATTTTGAGGTGACGTGCATGACTAATCTCATACCTAATCGTTCTAAAATGGTTTCTGGGATATGTCGGATTAAATGATTGCTGGATGTATTTATCATTTTCATGACGATTGTAGTGAAAAGTGACAGCGTCTGCTTGTTTATCATCCTTGCGAATTCTGAATGTGGCAATGACTGTCTGTCAAAGATAACATCTGATGAATTTTTCGGCTACTTCAGAGTTACACTTGTTGTGCGTTGCATAATCCTTTTTTGTGGTTGATATAGTATTGGGACATCGCCTTTTTGAAGATATCTGTGAGACTAGATTGTAACAGTATGAAAAAGTTACGGAGATATTTATCAATGGTAAGAATAAAATGGAATTTTGCAAGTAAGGAGGGAGCCATAGATATGACTCCCAGGAGTTTTTATTTGACAATTATGTAGTCTATGCGATTGATGGTTTGGATACGGTTAGAATCTTTTAACAGCTTTATTGATTTATTTAACTGAGTACTAGAAATATTTGGATATAATTTTTCTAAGTAGAATAGAATATTTGTTTTTGCTAAAGGTTCGTTTTCGGAAAGGATGTTAATTATGTCCTCAGAAATAAGTGCTGTGTAATGATTGGCTTCTTCGGTGGCAATAAGTTTATCAAGTTTGTCTTGAGTATATTTATCGAGGAACATGTTATCGATTAATGCGATGAATTCATCTGTAGTACGTTCGGTCTGAGTGACTTTCATACTGTTTGAGATTTGAAATTGGTCCCCCATGGCAGTATTGAATTTTAATTCATTTTTAGAAACATATTTTAAATCAAAAATGTTGCAATCTACTAAGTGAAAACCGTAGCATTTATTATTATTAATAATACTTTGATGTTCTATTGATAGAATAAAAAAGAATGCATCAGGATTATTTATGTAAAAAGGACGTATTTTACGGAATGAAGTGAGGTTAGATCCTTTTCCTGCATTATTTCCTTTTGCAAGTGAAGCAGATTTAACATCAATTAATATATCGTATGTTATTCCATCTAATTCAAGTGATATGTAAATGTCTTCAAGACTGCTACTTTCTTTACTTGCAACAGATTTAATATTTGTATATATACTCGAAGCACGATTGAATATTTCATAAGTCCACTCATCAATAAAAGGACCTGCGATTTTATGGATATCTTTTTCGGGAACATTACAGTCTAAATTTGTGTTAATTTTAACTAAATTTGTCATAGGTGAAGATAATGCGGATTTTATAATATCAATGAGAAATTTTTGTAATCGTTGGGATGTTTCGAAGTGATGATTCATTTTGTATCCTCCTTTTTGGTTATTTCAAAGTATTATATCATAATATGTTGAAGAAAGGAATGATTTATATGGATATAAATTTGGAAGCAATTTGTGGAGATGCTATCATAGAGTTAAAAAAAATAGAGTCTAATTCTGTGGATTTGATTGTAACAGATCCACCCTATAATTTGAATAAACACTATGGCAATAATTATGATAAATTTGAATTTGATGAGTATTTAAATTTTTCTAGAGAATGGATAAAGGAGGCTGTAAGAGTATTAAAACCCGATGGTACAATGTATGTGTTTATGGGAATGAAATATATATCATATATTTATAATGTTTTGGAAAAGGAAATGGAAATGTACTTTAATTCCTGGATTACTTGGTATTATACTCAAGGAATAGGAAAAACTAAAGGCTATTCTCCTAGACACGATGATATACTTATGTTTACAAAAGATAAGAAAAGGTTCAAATTTAATTTAGATGAGATTAGGGTGCCTCAGAAGTATTATAGATCTGTTAATAATATGAGAGGAGCGAATCCTGGAAATGTATGGGAATTTTCACATATGCATTATTGCAATAAGAATAGAATGAAACATCCGACTCAGAAACCGGAAGGATTATATGAAAGAATGATATTAGCGTCATCTGATGAGGGCGATGTGGTGTTAGATCCTTTTCTTGGTAGTGGTACATTGTTACGTGTGTGCCAGAACACTAATAGAAATGGTATTGGTATTGATATAAATCCAGAATATATTCGGATGTCAAAGGAACGATTAGAAGAAAAATTTTTGGGATTTGACAGTATTGATGAGAGAATGAAAAGAGTACCAAACGATTTGAATAATGCTGAAATCAGAGAAAATTATATAAAAAATCATATTAGCTGGTTTTTGAAAAACCATCAAGATGCAATTGATGATTTTATGAAAGAGGTAAAAGAGAAGTATTATGATAAGATGAAAGAGACAAACCAATTATATTTATTTAAAACGTATACATCATATAAGTGCAGAAAGAAATAGAATGATTATGATATTTTGTTAATGGCTATAGTGTGGAAAATAGTGTGACAATACGATCCGTGCAACAGGTAGAAAATAGATAAAATGTTTCAAATTCTGTCGAATATTAACAAAAATAACATATAAAACTTTAAAAAGAAGTGATTGAGCCACTTGAATATTTTGGATAATCAAAGTTCTTGAGGGTTTGCCAAACTTGTTGAGGGTCTTTTGTGAGGGTTTCGCTATAAAAACCGGAAGTTTGCCCCTCACGAAGAGAGCCCCTCAACAAGTTTGATTACCCAATATTTTAGGAAAAGACACCCTTTGTATACCTCCTGAACATTCGGAGTCCAAAAAAGCCCGCAAAACAGGCGCTTTGCAGGCTTTTGACACTTCTTGATAAAATAAAAAAATGCGGAAGATGGGACTTGAATTAATTTCATCTTGACAGCGGAAAAATGTTGATTTTATGCGGTGTTTTCAATGTGGCACTAAATGTCTGTTTCAATAAAAGGGGCAGAAAAGGGGCAACTTTAAAAAATAGATACTTTTGCAATCTGTTCGTTGTCTTTCTCCGTGAGCTTTTTTGTGACATGTAAGTATATTTCTTTGGTAACCTTGCTGTTTTCGTGTCCGAGTCTCCTAGAGATGGTATCAATGCTGATACCTTGCTCCAAGAGAAGAGAGGCATGAGTATGACGCAGGGCATGTGGGGTGATAGCACGCCCTAAGACACGCTTGGAGTTTTCCCTTAAATATTTATTGTAGGAATAATAGTGTATATAAGTTCCATTCCTGGAAAAGAGAAACAGGGCTGGCTTTCCAATATTAAACATTAAGCGTCGGCGGAGCATCAGCGCATTTAATTGTTTGCATACATTTTCCAATTCCTCCTGCATATACACATCCCTGATCGAACAAAAGCTCTTTGGAGATGTGACGATCTGGTTTATATAATCATAGTTTTTTGTTACATGGATCACCTTGTTTTTAAAATCCACATCTATACGGTCCAAGGCAATCAGCTCACCAACTCTCAGACCAGACAGCGCCATGAATTCAGTACACAGTCTCCAAAGAGTGTGATCCATTCCATCCAATAAGGCTTTGAGCTGATCTGATTCCAGGTACTTATCCTGTATTTTTTGTTTATGAGGAAGATCCTTGAAAGGTTCTATTTTCTCCAGAAAAGTAATGTCACTGATCATATCGTTACTATATCCCCAGCGGATCAGAGCGCGGAAACGAGTAAGATGTTCATTTAAAGTACTGTTTTCTTTTCCAGAATCACGAAACTTACTCCGAACATATTTAGCAGTCATATGCTCCACAATTGTACTTTCACCAAGCATTTTCATAATGGCATTGCAGGCAAAATAATTTCGGGAGTATGTAGATTGTTTGACTGTCTTTTTCTGATCTTTTCTATATTCCTCAACCAATTCTTTTAAGGTGCACTGATGATCTGGACGGGTTCCCATAGCCTGCTGGATTTTTAATTCCAAAGTCTTCTGTGCTGTTTTTCTGGTTTGGGCGGTATTTTTATCCATTGTGATAGATACACGTTTTGTTTTTCCAGTCAAATAGTCCTCATACCGTAAGCGTCAAATAAGAATGTGTAGCGAAATCTTTAGAGTTTTCCTGTAAACTTAGGGTTAGAGTTTTTAGGCTTTA
>NZ_JBCOMI010000040.1:0-35054 GCF_040924245.1 Ruminococcus sp. J1101004sp1_RTP21198st1_B9_RTP21198_201120
TCTGGTTGGCTAAACCTTGGATAAACCGGAATCCCACCGGCTTGACTACACACCCTTAGCTGGGCGCACAACTGGAAGTTTTACTTGTGGCGATAGGCCACAATCTATATAAATATCAGAAAAAAAAGATGAGAAACAGAACTGCCGCATAGATTCAAAAAAAGAATTTCTATGGGGTAGGGGAAGTGCGCTTTCTTTGCGCATGATTTCAATCATTTATACACAACAGGTACAAAAAGGGAGATGCGAAAAAACTCAATCGAGTTTTTTCACATCCCCTTTTTCCCTATACCACGTTACGTTCCATCATTACGCCCAGTAAATTCTGCATCCAGTTTCATGGCTCATATGAACCGGATGGCCAGGTGTATGCTCTGGCATATAAAATACATCATGGTATTCGTTTCTGGCCAGAAGCTTTCCATCCTGCTCTATCCACAGTGCAACATTATAGACGTTTCCACTGTGAATCGTTCCGTCAAAATCCCAGAGCTTTGTGAGAGAATCCTCTGCTATGACAATGCTTTTCACATCCTCAGCTACTACTTTGCCTGTTTCGTCAGTAATGCTGTAGCCTACCTGGCAGGTTCCAAGCGGATAACTGTAATCGTTTACTGCATAAATTGCATCCAGCTTGTCTTTAAATTTTAAAAATATTCCAATTGGCATATTGCTTTCCAGCACAGCCTGCAGACCCTTTTTCGGAAGCCCCCAGTAATCATAAATTCCGTAAAATGTTTGCGGACACATATCATTAAATAAGAACTGTACATAGCCTGCGTTTGGTTTATACTTCTGCATACGGTAATGTTCAATAAAATATTTCAGTAAATAATATTGATACTGTCCGATTGAATCCAAATTTTCCAGTATTGGCTGTAAACGGCGGTAAACGGGTGGCATTTTTTTCAGGTTATCGATACATGGCGGTGCATCAAAGCCGAACTCTGTATTCATTTTTTCTGTTGTTCCATAGATATCACTGTAATGCCCCTCTGCACCGTCCAGTGAACCGGTATAGTTATGACTGTCTCCGCTGTCTGGATCATTTACGCAGAAGGAACCTTTAATGACCGGACGACTTGGATCATGCTCGCATACTGCTGCAAACAGCTTTGGACCTGGGCTTACCTTCATTGCATCACAGTCAGCCCGATCCATATCCGGAGTTGGATTTAATGTAAGATTACCTGGTTCATTCATGCAGATCCAGCAAAACAGAGAAGGATGTTTTTTTAGCATATCGACAGTTTCCAGGTAAATATGGATAAAACGGTCTGCAAATGCTTCGTCCACCGGATGCATCCAGTTATATTCAGAATCATGCATAATTCCAAGGCCAAGTTCATCACATAGCTCATAGAAAACTGGAAGGTCTACGTGTACGTGTACACGAAGCATATTAAAGCCGCTGTTTTTTATTTGCAGCAAGTCTCTGCGATAACGTTCTTCGTTCATTGCAGAAACATATGCATCTGGAAAATAGGCTGTTCCTCTCATGTAGAAATCTTTTCCATTTAAAATAAATTTTGTCATTTCCGGTGTGCGATGCATCTCAATTTTCCGGAAACCAGTTGTCTCTTCGTAAGATTCCATTACTGAGCCATCTTTTGCACAGAGAGCAACTTTTACCCGGTAGACAAAAGGCGTTCCTTTATCCCATGTATTCCAGAGACGGACATGAGAGAGTATTCCATCCAGGCTGGCAACGGTCGGTTCAGGGTCATTGCATGACTGTGTGCCGACCAGATCCTCATTCTTTAAAAAGACTACTGCTCCGGTAAAGCAGTCTGTAATACTCCACTTCAAAGACGCAGTTTCCAGATTCTTTATCTTAACTTTCAAATGCAGACTGGCATTCTCCAGCGTATCATCCAGCTGATAAGAAAATTCCGGGTTTTCTGCAAAGCCAGCTCCCTTTTGTATTTTCAGGCTGACGCTTCCATAAATGCCGACCGGATTTACATCTCTTTGAATGAACGTGTCAGAATGCTCATAAGTACCTTTTACCATATTTCGGTAGATTAAAAAGGTACGCCGTTCCTGTCGGTTTGCTGCAACCTCGTCATCCCATGGTGACCAGACTTTTACGATCAGTCGGTTCTTTCCGTTTCTCTGTACTGCCTCGTCTAGTGAAAAAGAAAATGGAGCTGAATATCCTTCATGACTACCAAGGTATACACCATTCAACCAAACTTTGCAGTAATAATCCACATTTGTAAAACAAAGTTCTATATGTTCTTCTGCTCCAAGTGCCAGTTCAAACTCTTTTTTATACCACCATGGGGCATCATTAAAATATCGCAGTTCTCTTCCCCAGTACGGATGCTCCGAAAAAAGGAGCTGTAGGTGCTTTAATTCTGGCAGTGGCTCCCATTCTGAAATTTGTGGCCCCTGCAGTGTCATAAAATCCTCACGTTCTGGCAGGCCAAGCTGCTCACACGTATCATGTACATCCTGTAAAATATTCCAGTTCTTTGATAAATCCAGTTTCATATATCCTCCTGTATTCAGCTCTTGACAGCACCTGCTGCCATGCCCTCCATTACCTGTTTATTTAAAAAGAAATATACTATAATTGTCGGAAGAATTGCAATTACGATTGCTGAAAAGGTAGCACCCCAGTCTCTGCGTCCCATTTCACCAACAAAAGCGTTTAGTCCGATTGGAAGAGTTTTCATCTCGTCTTTTGTCATAAACGTATTTGCATAAGTAAACTCATTCCAGATTGACACAAAGTTATAGATAACCACTGTGACAGTGGAATTTTTTGCCATTGGAAATACTATCTGCCTGAAAATCCTAAAATTACCTGCTCCGTCAATTGCTCCCGCCTCCAGCAGTTCATTCGGTATGTATTTCATGAATCCAACATACAGGAAAATACACATTGGCAGACTGAAGCCTATCTGTGGCAGAATAACGGCAGCATAGGTATTACGCAATCCCAACGTATTATAAGTCTGGAACATTGGGATCAGACATGAAAATGTGGGAATCATCATGCCAAGTAAAAAAAAGGTTAATACCTTTTCGCTCTGTTTGAAGCGAATTTTGCTGATCGCATAGGCCGCCGGTGCACTTAGTACTACGATACCAAACAGTGTACATATAGCTACAACCACACTGTTAAGAAAATAGCGCACGAGACTGGACTGCGTAAACGCTTTGATATAATTTCCAAGATAAAAGCTACCAGGAAGCGCATATGGCGCAGAACCGGCAATTTCCTCTGGTGTTTTTAAGCTCGCTATAAGAACCCAAAATACCGGGTAACTTTGCAGCACTACAAAAAAGATAATGAAGATTAGAAATATTATTTTTGTTTTCTTACCTGCCTGTAACGTTTCCATCTAATCCCCCCCATCAATCACTGAATTTTTTCTGAATCAGTTTAACGATTCCTACGGCTATTAATGATTCAATCAAAATAAATACCGCAAGCGTACTTCCATAGCCGAAGTTTGACATACTGAATGCCGTTTTATACATATAGGTTGCCACAAGTTCTGTTGCATTACCAGGACCACCTCCGGTCAGGATGTAAGATACATCAAATCCCTTCAGACAGCCGTTTACAAGAATGACCAGAACCACAAAAAACATATTTTTAATTGCCGGAAGTTTGACAAAGAAATATGCCTGTATCCAGTTGCATCCATCAATATACGCAGCCTCTATGGTGTCTTTGGAAACATTCATCAGTGCGGCATAAAAAATAACCATATATAATCCACAGAATTTGTATCCATCAATCAGAGTCACCCATGTTAGTGCATATTTAAAATCAGATAAAAAAGCTATTGGTTTGAGATGCATCAGCTTCATCAGTGCCGGTATTACACCGAGTGGCTGAACTGACAGCAGTTTTTCAAAGATCTTGCAGACCGCCATAGATGAAATAATACAGGGAATGAAGTACAATACCCGGAATAGATTGGACCCCTTTTTAATTCCGGAAAGAAGGGTAGCCATTAAAAGTCCCATAAACATCTGAAAGACTGTGCCGAGCAACAGGAAAAACATATTATTCAAAAAAGCAGTTCGCAAATTTTTATCTGACAGCATTCGGCTGTAATTTTTCAAGCCTGCAAATGTTTTTTCTCCGATTCCATTCCAGTCCATAAAGCTGTAGCCAATAGTTTGAAGCATTGGGAAAAGAACAATCGACACATAAACCACAAGTGCGGGCAATAAAAAAAGCCATGGTTCTATTTTTCTTTTTGGCTTCATATTTGTCTTCCTTTCTGATATCCAGGGCTTTTGATTTTCAAAAGCCCCGAATGCTGTTTCTCTGTCTTATTTCTGATTTTTTACATATTCATCCATATTTGCAGCCCACTCTTCAGGAGTTTCCTGACCAAGTGCAAGGATGACGGTCTCTTTTTCCAGCGGCTCTACAAGTGCAGAATCAATAACTACATCCCAGCATTTTGCATACTCCTTCACATTGGACACATCCTCAATGATCTGCTGATATACCTTTGGAAGACTCTGCATTGTTTCTTCATCTGGCATTACGGATGGAAGCTGATTGTAAGAAAGACTTGCATCTGCATAATGTTCAAGAAGGTATTTCATCCACGCTTTCATCTCGTCATCCACAGCATCGGTGCGAATCGCAGTTCCAATACCGGAGTTTGCAAAGAAGTCGGTTGCTGTTGTCACATCTGCATCTGAATATGTTGGCATAGTGAAGTATCCAATATTATCTTTAATGTTTTCGTCCTCACCAATCATATCTGCCTGATCAAGTGCCCATGTACCATTATACATAATTGCTGCCTGTCCGGAAGCAAAGAGATCAATCATTGTATCGTAATCTGCACTGCTCCAGCCTTCCTGGAAGTACTGTGCAATATCCTGAATAAACTGTGCTCCTTTCAGTCCTGCTTCTTCACCAAAAGATCCTTCTCCGGATACTGCATTTTCAATATATTCATTTCCTGTCAGTCGGAATGGAACCTGTGCAAAGTAGCGGAGGATTGGCCAGTCACCACCCATTGCAATCGGAATAATTTCCTGATCCTGTAACAGTTTGCAATCTGCAAGTAACTCATCAAATGTTTTTGGAGTTTCCGTAATTCCAGCCTGCTCAAACAGATCTTTGTTGTAGAAGAAATATTCGGTGTTGCACTGCAGCGTCATCAGATTCAGACTGCCATCTGAAAGTCTTGCGTATTCCTTCGAGATTGGGAAAATCTGGTCATACATTCCAAGCTCTTTGTACAAATCTTCAAAGGAATAGGCTTTTCCGTCTGCAACAATATCTGCGAACCAGGTATCCGGATCGGAGTCAAACCACTCAGGCAATTCATCGCTTGCTGCCAGAATTTTCAGTTTCTGCAGATATGCAGTACGATCTGAAATATTCTCAATTTCAAAATTAAAGTCCAGATCAGGATTCTCTTCCTGGTACTGCTTGGCAATATCCTGTATTGCCAAAATTGCTGATTCAGATGCACTTCTGGATGACAGCCAGTTAATATTCAGTTCACGTTCTGCTGCATTTACTGTTACTCCAAATATAGAAGATGCCATGGCAGCTGTTAATGCTGCGATAAGTATTCTTTTTTTCATTACGATTTCTCCCTTTTAATTTAATTTTTTGTTCCTGAATATACTTCAAACCGGTTTAATTTTTTTCTGGAACTCTTTGTTGTCTTAATTATAATAAAATACGAATCTCTCCGGAATGGAGAAAATTCGTATTATTGGTAAAATCTTAAGTTGTCTTTAGATAGTTGCTGCTCACATTCTGATACTGTTTCGGTGATACACCGAAATATTTTATGAAGCACTTACTGAAGTAACTGACATCGAAAAATCCGACTCTTTGAGCTACTTCTGTCACATTGTAATTCGTTCTTTGGAAAAGCTTGCCGGCCATTTCCATTCGTGTCTGTAAAATATATGCTCCAATCGTTGTATCTGTCTGTTTCTTAAAAAGAAAGCACATATACTGAAGATTGACATCCAGTGCATCCGCAATCTGCTCAAGGCACAATTCATCATCCTGATAATGTGCCTTGATGTATTCCTTTGTTCTTCTCACAATGGCAGAATTGCTGCTATTCTTTGAAAGATGTACCTGCTGTAAAATCTGTTCTCCATAGCGAATGAGTTCCGTCTGAATTTCTGAGACAGAACTGATTTCTATATAATCACTGGAAAAAAGCTTGCTGTTTTTTTCAACCGTTTCTGTCACTCCGTATTCCATAGCGAAATCCAGCAACGCAGACGACACCTGGTTGATCTGCAGCAAAAACTGTTCCCGAGATGGCTGGAGCAATGCAAGAGAGTCTGCAAATGTCCGCAGCATTTCTTTTACTAGGCTCCTCTGATTTTGTCGCATAGCAGCAACCAGCCGTTGGATAAAATCATCATTTTGCAGCAGATAGCCGTTTTCCTGCTGCTCTTCAGTGGCATCCTCTACGTAAAAAACGCCGGAATGTTCATAAAAACACCGTTTTCGTTCCAACGCAAACGCTTCAATATAGGAGTCATAAAGCTGATTGGCTTCTGTATAAAATCCTCCAATTACAGCAGTGGTTCCAAGATCGCCCTCCGGGTCACATACCTCAATCGTTTTTTTCAGCAGCGACCGAATCCACTCTGCATCATAAGGTGATTCACATATTCCTACAAGAAGGCAGAGCGATTTCTGGAAATTAATGTAACTGATGCAGCAGTTTTTTTCTCCAAGTAGTTCACAAAACACATTTTCTACCGTAAAGTAGTAAAGCTCATAATCTGTTTTTTTCCAGTTGCCCGGTAAATGATTAACCCGGTAAAGTATGGCGACATGGCGCTTGGCATCCAGTCGATAGCCCACCTCAGAAGCAAGCTTCTGCATTCCCTCCTGATCCTTATCTTTTCTTACAAACTGTGATGCTGCAAAATGTCTCATATAATTTTGATAGTTTCGCTTTTTTTTATCCAGCACCTCCAGATTTTGATCCTTTTTCACTTCCTGATCGATTCGTTCACTGGTTTGCCTGAGACTCTTATGCAGACTCTCGACTGTCACAGGCTTCAGCAGAAAATCCTGTACTCCCATCTGAATGGCTTTCTGCGCATACTCAAACTTGTCATAACCGGAAATGATAATAAAGCGGGTCTGAAGTGCTTGTTTCTGTATATATGAAATTACATCAAAGCCTGTCATCTGTGGCATACTGATGTCGATCAAAATAATTTCCGGATGATACTGTTCAATCAGCTCGATACCAAGCTTTCCGTTTCCGGCGTCACCTACCACAGTAAATTCATCCTTAAAGCTCCTGACATATTTTATTAACGCCTGTCTGAAAAAATACTCATCATCAATAATAACGATTTTCTTCATATTGCTTTCTCCCCGCTGTTTCTTGGTCTCTTTCCAGTATAGACGATGCTGTTTCGTCTAAATGTTCCAGTTTCGGAATCCGTAATATCACGATTGTCCCTTTCCCTGGTTCACTTTCCAAGCGGATGCCGTATTCGGTTCCATATAAAAGTCGCACACGCCTGTTGATGCTGAATAATCCGAAAGAACCCTTTTCCTCTCCACGGGCTTCGTCAAGATTCTTATTCAGCTGACGGAGTTTTTCCGGTTCAATTCCGTTTCCATCATCCTTTACGGTAATTACAACAGTATCCGCTGCATTTTTTATGCTCAGTGAGACGAAACACATACGACCATCTGATGCTGTTCCGTGAACAATCGCATTCTCCAGAATCGGTTGCAGAGTCAATTTTGGAATTACGTACTGTTCCGTTTCCTTTTCACATACGATTTCGTAATCAAAATACTCCATGTGGCGTAATTTTTCAATGTATAAATACTGTTTTACCATATCAATTTCTGTAGCAATGGTTATAATATTGGATCCCTTGCTTAACGAATTGCGATAGAATCTGGCAAGTGTAGAAATTGCTTCGCCTGCCTCATCATAAATACCAAGATCTATCATAGATTTGATCATTTCAAGCGTATTGTACAGAAAATGAGGTTTAATCTGCTCCTGTATCAACCGAAACTGATAGTCATTTTTTTCACGTTCTTCTTCATAAATGGTTTGTAAAAGCTGTTGTGTCTGTTCGGCAAATGTATTATACCCACGGTATAAAATCTGGATTTCTTCGGAAGTTCCAGGCACTTCTACCGGTGCATAGGCTTCTTTTACTACATTCTTCATGACCTCACTCAGATCCAGGATTGGCCCAGATATGGCTCTGGCATTCCACCAGGATAAAAGTGCAAAAAACAGAATCACCAGTAAATTACAGATAAAAAAGATCCTTGCAAACAAATGCTGTTCTTTCATCAGCTCATCCATTGGAATCACATGAATGAGCTTCCAGTCTGGCAGTGACATTTGTGTTGAGCAATAGACAACATTTTCCTTGGTTAAATAGTCCTGTGTTTCCAGATTCTCTACATCCCTCTTGGAAAAGGGAAAGGCTTCCCGTATGGTTTTTCCTGTGTAATTCAGGTCCGATGCAAGTAAAATAGTATTTTCCTGATCCGTTATGTAAAACGTAACCTCGCTGTTATTTGGCCTGTAGTTTACAAATGGCGAGGCTATAGTTGATGCTTCGATGAAAAACATAAGGTATCCATAAGTTTCTCTTGTATTTAAATCAACAATCGGCTTTGATATCAAAAAAACATATTTTCCGTTTTCCTTTAATGTTTCTCTTGCAGGCAAATAAAAATAAGGACCTGTTATCATCGCCTGTGATATGCTCCCTTCTAGGTAGACAAGCTCTCGCCTGGTACTGCTTACTGCAAGCTGCGAAAAATATTTTTGTGAAGAAAACTGAAACACCCCCATAATGAGCAACATAATTCCTAAAAAACATCCAACAAAAGAGAAAAAAATCCGGTTTCTCAATTTTGCAAACCATTTTTGTACTTTTGTCATAATTTCCTCCATTTTCATGATCTGTACTGCTTTTCTTAATTTTTATTATAACCAGTTTATATCTGTTTCTCAATCAATAATTTCCCACAAACTAGGGTGTGTTTGGAAAATGCTTTCTGCAAGATGTGCGTCACAGCTTGTGGAACCTTTGTCCCGCAAAGTGAGGAATGCAGATTCCAGAAAGGAGCAGATGTTTCATGGATGAAGTGTTAGATGAGCGCAAAAGAAAAATGTGAAGATAAAAAAGATGAAAGCGAAGAGTGTAAAGAAACAGATGGTATTCAATATAGCGATAATGATATAAATAATTTTATAAATAAAGCAAAGAAGATTATGCTGGAAAGATATTGTGAATTAGAAAATGGGTCATTAAGAAAGGATGATGAGGAAAGAGATAACATACGTCGTTATATATTACAAAAATATCCAACGGTTGTAGAGAAATATAAAAGTCATCATAATCGCTAGTTTCACGCTCTTGTTTCAATCTTCCCAGCTTTTTTCCGATTTCTCTTGGAAAAATATCTGTTGCAACATATGTCTTATTAAAATATGCAACAGCATCTTTATGTCTCTTAAAATCTACCTCTTCTAAAGCCAATACCGCCTTCACCGCATAAAAAGCGGCATAGTAGCTACGGTTTATTGAATCCTTATAATGTTGACTTTCCAGACATAACGCAGATACCCCCAACGTCTCGATTGCGCTTCTCATGCGATATATACACAAATCAACTTTCTTTTCACTCACTGACTACTACCCCCTCATCTCTCACATTTCGATAAAAAGGTAACGTATCTACCCAATATTCATACTGTTCTTCATTTTTGATAACCGGAGATATTTCAATTCCTGTGCTCATCTCCACATCAAAAGCCAGATCGTAAATATCATTTTTAATAGCTCTGATTTCCTCGTCAGACAATTTTACCAGTATCATAATATCTACGTCAGAATTATCTCGGTAATCGCCCCTGGCATATGAACCATATACAATAACTTTTGTCAGCTTTTCACCCAGCATACGCTTCACTTCCTGGGAAAATTTATATATAATACTACTTACATTTTCTGGCATACAATCACTTCCTTACTGATAAATGGTTCCCGTGTTCTCTTTTTCTCAGTATAGCATATTTTTCTATAATATTTCCACTTATTTTGCTTTTAATGCAATTACACTGAAACAGATAAAAACAGGTCAATCCATAGGTCAATTTTATCTGGACACCTCCGCCAGCCCTTATTTTATGGGCATTCCAGCCTAAAAGTATAGCGGACTCTGACTCCGTCATTTCAAGGTTCGAATCCTTGTAGCCCTGCTAAGTGGAGCACCTCAGATGAGGTGCTTTTTTCGTATTATGAAAGTCCCGGAAGCCGCGTAGTTACTGGCTTTCTGGGACTTTTAAAATTTTTTCTGAAATTGAACTAATCCATTTTTAAAGGATTATCTAATACATAGTACAAAGAAATATACTCATCACCATTTCATTCCATTCTCTAATGATTAGTCTATCTGTTTCAAGAACAACACCTGTTAAATCAACATTTGCATTCATAAATCTATCACTCCTCAATCCAATTGCTCGGTCAGTTATATTTCGGTATTTCCAGACTCTAATCAATCTTCTATAATTCCCCAATTACTTCATGCTGCCACCATTCCCTGTCTGTATCAAAATAACGTATCACCCTGCATGGATTTCCTACTGCAACACAATTAGGAGGGATAGGGCGGGTAACTACGCTTCCAGCCCCTATCACGCTGTTTTCTCCTATAGTGACTCCGGGAAGAAGAATACAGCCGCCGCCAATCCAGACATTGTTTTCTATCTCTATCGGACGTGCATAGGTTCTGAAAAATGTTGTCTTGCGTTCCCTCCAATCCGGCACAAGCCTTTCCTGTGGCAATACAGGGTGCGAAGATGTATACATCTGCACATTTGACGCGATCAATACCCTGTCACCAATCCGGATAGTTTTATTATCCACAAAGGTACAATTCATATTGATTATCACATCATTTCCCAAAAATATATTTTTCCCATAGTCACAATGAAAAGGCGTGTCGATTACCACGTTTTCTCCTATTCCACCCAATAGCTCCCGAAGAAAGGAAGTGCGTTTTTCTATATCTCCATAATCAGAAAAATAATATTCCCGTGTTAATTCCCTTGTGCGGGCAATCTGCTTTAACGTATCACTGCCCGCAGTTTCCAAAAAATCACTGGATTCGTAATACACAATATCCCTCCTTAACGAAAACTGTTTTCCACAACACCCGGAAGCAGAGAATAGATAGAACAGCCGATCTGATTTTCAAACTGTTCTTTAATCTCTAAAATCTTTTTCCACCTGTCTATTGTCGCTGTGTGAACACCGTACCGTATTGTCACGTCTACAAATCTCTTTTCCAAAAGACAGAACCCCGTCGGCATAGCCAATGCGTCACATAACTGTACAAGACGGTCATAATCATCATATACCGCATTTGCAACAAATTCTTTCATAAACAGGTAATCCTGATCACTGACATCAAACTCACCAATAGATGTAGCAATATCCTGTATCATAAATGCGTGGGATATACATATCTGTGCAGCTTTTTCCCATCCGCGCTCCATACAGTACCGATAGCCGTCTATCAGATGCCTTTCCGAACTCACTCCGGCATAGCGTCCAATATCATGCAACAGCCCGAAAATATATGCCTGTTCAGAAGATAAATCTTTACAATGTGATGCGATGTTTTTACAGGCTTCGGCTACAAACCGGGAATGATCTGCCCATGCTCCCGGATTGGATTCTGACGCTTCCCTTAATGCCAATTCTGCGGTCTGAATATTTAGTTTTACCACTTTGCGCTCACCTCCTGTAAATTGCTGATTTACTTTACAGGTATCATTATAATGCAAAAGACATAGGAAAAATATTTCTATTTCGCCATTACCTATCACTATTCTGCCATTTTTTTCTATATTCTATAGGTGAACAATGTGCATATTCTCGAAAAACCTTTCCAAAATAACTGCTACTACCTAAACCACACTCATGACTGATAACAGTAACAGCTTCCTGCCCCTTTGCCAACCTCTGACAGGCAACTTGTAAACGGTAAGTTGTTATATACTCGACGGGTGTCATGTGCAGACAGTCATGGAACACTCTATAGCATTCCCTTTCGCTTAAATATGCTGCCGCAGCAAGTTCCGGAATAGATATTTTTTCTCTGTAATGTTCATGAATGTATATCATCAGCAGCTTTATTTTATCGTTGCTTTTGTTATGTTCCCCTTTCTTTTCACGCATAGAACGAGAAAGTTCAAAAAACATGAGCCATATTTCCGTTAGGGCTTCCCGCAGTTTTATTTCATATCCAAATTCATCACTGGATAAACGAAATGAGGCAGCAAGCAGTTTCAAAATCCTTTCTTCTTCTGCATTGCCTGGAAAAAGCGGGATTACCTCGATCTGCGGGGCTGTTATGACAGGTGCAATATATTTTTGTTCAATCCTGCTTCCCTGTTCTCCGGCAAGTAAGGAAACATCGAAAATATGAAGTAGCTGTATATTCTTTTCTCTCTGCGATATTGCTTTTGTCATATGGAGTACATTGGGATTTATCATGCCACCGCTTCCAGCCGGAAACAATATTTTTCCTCCTGGCGTATCATATTCAATGCTGCCGCTTTCCATATAAAAAAGTTCCACTGTCCTGTGCCAGTGCCACGGTACATAACCCCCTATATACTTGTCGAGTTCTGCCCTCGAAGCGATATAGGGAAAATCTTTTTCAAAACCGGGAAGCAATTCTTCCTTGCTTCCAGTATAAAATTCAATGCTATGGATATTTTTCATGTCTGTTCACCTACACATCCGGGATTTTGTATCTGTTTTATGGATTAAATATACTGGTGTGGATACAAGAGAGTGCAGCCGATGCTTTGAATACGGATTGCAAAATCAAGCCATTTATCGTTCATTTTTACGCCTCTCAATAGCTGTAATTCTTTACCTGGAACAGGTTACTTCTCCATCCTCTTTGCTATAGTCAAACTTCCCATCATTTTTCTCTTCCAAAGCTTTTATCATATGGTAGGTATATTCATTATACGGCGTAGGAATCCCAAGTTCCCGCCCCATGCGGACCAACGCGCCTGAGAACATATCAATCTCCGTATGGCGTCCCGCATCCAGATCCTGCAGTGTGGAATATCTGGCTGATGGAGGAACGGCACTTCCATGTCCAGAGGATGCAGCAGCCTTACTTATATCGATTCCTTTTGCAGAAGCAATGGCCTCCAACTCTCTTCTAAGTCCGTCGCTGATTGCTTTCATATGAACGCTGTTCTGGTAACAGCCAACTCCTGCCCCTAAAATTGCCTGGGGCAGATTATTGCATACATTCAGCCGGAATTTGCTCCACATTTCTTCCCTGATATATTCTGTAGAGCGATAATGCAGTCCGGTATCTGCAAAAAGAGCCTCAATGGCCTGCACACGTTCACTGTCATAGGGTACGCAAGGCTCTCCGAAAATAATGCCAATGGTGGTTTCCGGGTTAAAACAATATCCATTTTCCTCTTTATGGGAAGCAACTTTTATTACCGAATAGATCACATGGGAAGCTCCAATTTCATCGGAAATCAATTTCTCACTGTCCACGCCGTTCATAAGACTCATGACCGTGGTATTCTCTCCTGTAACCTGGCGGATGCTGTCCATTGCACCTGGCAGCGCTCCATATTTCAAAGACACGATCAGCAGGTCTACCCCTTTTGCTTCCTGAGGTGTCCATACTTCTGGATGATAAACCTCATCATTGATCGTGCAGCCTTTTTTCAATTTCTCCGCACGCTTACCCTCTGCAAGAACTCCCAGCCGGATATCCTTCCGCCTGGAAAGCCCCCATATCACATAAGACCCAACCGCACCTGCGCCAAAAACTGCAACTGTTTTTATCTTCATTGTCTTAACCTCCCATGTATATTTTCCCTTCTAGACAGATATTACTATTTTATCATTATCTGATAAAAACTCCATGCAAAAATTCTTGCTTTTTTCTACTTGACTCCACAAACCAGGCGGTCTATCCTTTAAACAGACATAAGATTGAAAATCTTTTCGCAACATATTTTACCATTTATTTTTTTGGGGGATTTTTTCATATGAAAGTTGTCATTGCAATTGATTCTTTAAAAGGAAGCTTAAGCTCAATAGAGGCCGGAATGGCTATCAAGGAAGGAGTTCTTCGGGCAAAGCCGGATGCCAGGATCGTGGTAAAACCTCTCGCAGACGGCGGAGAGGGAACTACTGATGCCTTGATCGAAGGCATGAACGGAGAGCGGATCGATCTGACCGTCACCGGACCTATGCATGCTCCAGTCAATGCTTATTATGGATATTTGAAAGACAGCAATACCGCTGTTATGGAAATGGCTTCCGCTGCCGGAATCACACTGGTTCCAGATGATACAAAGGATCCTCTTCTTGCTACCAGCTACGGTGTGGGCGAAATGATAAACCATGCCCTCCAGAAGGGTTGCCGCAATTTTATCATTGGAATCGGCGGAAGCGCCACCAACGACGGCGGCATCGGTATGTTAAAAGCTCTTGGCGTACGTTTTTTGGATGAAAATGATGTGGATGCAGGCGAAGGCGGACAGGCACTGGCGAAGGTTTCCAGAATCGACATTTCCGGCCTGAATCCGCTTTTAAGAGAAGCTCATATTCAGGTGGCATGCGATGTGAATAACCCTCTTTGCGGTGAAATTGGTTCCACATATGTTTACGGTCCGCAAAAAGGTGTGACAGAAAATCAGAAAAAGCAATTAGATGAAGATATGGCACATTTTGCGCAAATCACTTCCCAAGCTCTGGGAACGGATTACTGCAACACCCCTGGTGCCGGTGCTGCCGGAGGGCTTGGCTTCGCCTTTCTCTCCTACCTGGGGGCAACGCTGACGCCTGGTATCGAACTGATTTTGAGTGCTGTAGGACTGGAACAGGAACTTTCTGATGCAGACGTGGTAGTCACCGGTGAAGGCCGCCTGGATTTTCAGACAGCCATGGGAAAAGCCCCTGTAGGCGTAGCGAAGCTGGCAAAAAAACACTATGCAAAGGTTATCGCATTTGCCGGAAGTGTCACAAAGGAAGCAGCCGCCTGCAATAAAGAGGGAATTGATGCTTTTTTCCCAATTTTACGAAATGTCTGCACACTTGCGGAGGCTATGGATCCTGCCACTGCAAAAAACAATATGACAGCCACTGCCGAGCAGGTGTTCCGGCTGCTTTAAAGCGTAATTAATCTTTTCCTGCTCTGGATATACTGCAAAGTGGGGCGTGCAGATTGCGGGAATGATTTTTCAAACACGCTCTACTGGCTATCTAACGCTTCATTTCAAAATCCTGTCCTATACTATGATGCATCTCGATTGTCTGTTGAATTTCCTGAGGGTCTGTCCATAACATATCCCCACTGACGGTATTTTTCATAGCACTGGCTGCATTTCCATACTCCAACGCATCCTGACAGTTTCCATTTTCTTTTAATAATCCGTATAAGAAACCGGAAATATACGCATCTCCGCTTCCGATTCTATCTACAACCTCAATTTTCTCATAAGGTTTTTCTTCATAATAGCTGTCTGTTTTTTTCTCATAAATTACGGAACCAAAAGTATGAGACTTTGGACTATGCACGATTCTCTGGGTTGCTGCAACCACAGCGATATCGTATTCATCAGAAAAACTTTTCAGGATTTCTTTTATGTCCCCTGTTTTTCCAAATGTAAGATTAGCTGTGGATTCTGAACAGAAAAAAATGTCTACGATAGGCAAAATCTTTGTAATGCAGTCTCTTGCCTCATCTCCGGTCCACAAATTCCCCCTGAAATTTACATCAAATGAGATCAATGCACCTTTTTCTTTGAATTTTTTCATCATTTCAATAGCATTTTCCCTTACCGGACCGCCAAGTCCCAGAGTGATTCCGCTGGTATGGAAGCATCTTGTATTTTCATACATTTCTTCTGGAAAATCTTCTAAAGATAATTTATTCACAGAAGAATACTTGCGGTCGTAAACCACCTGCGGTTTACGAGGATCTGCTCCATATTCATAATAGTAAATTCCCAGTCTGGAATCTGCACTGTCATCTCCAGCCAGGTAATCCGTGTCAACACCGTTTCTTCTGATCTCCCTTTTCGCATAATTTCCAATGGCATGAGATGGAATCTTGGAGATAATACCTGTAGTAAGCCCCAGGTTGGCTGCGCCAACAGCTACATTTAATTCTGCCCCGCCCAACTGTTTCTCAAATCTGGTGCCCTGGGCTAAACGCTCGTTTCCTTCTGGCGATAAACGAAGAAGCACTTCACCTAATGCCAGCATATCAAATTTTTTTCCCATTTTATTATCCTCTTATATCCTCTACGATTTTTGCAGCTTCTCTGGTCAACTTCTCAATTTCGTCAAATCTGCCTTCTGTGATCAGTTTGCCTTTTACCATCCAGCTTCCTCCACAGGCAAAAATGCGGTCATATTCCAGATATTTTTTTACATTCTCCGGATTGATTCCGCCTGTTGGCATAAAACTTAAGGAAGTATACGGTGCTGCCATTGCCTTGATAAATGCCAGTCCACCAGCTTGCTCCGCCGGGAAAAATTTAATTACGGAAAGGCCTCTGCGTACTGCCTGGGCCGCCTCAGATGGTGTGATGCAGCCTGGAAGTACCGGAATCTTTTTCTCAATACAGTAATCGACAATTTCCGGGTCAAAGCCAGGGCTTACAATAAATTCAGCACCTGCATGAACAGAACGGTCTACCTGCTCTACAGTGAGTACAGTTCCTGCTCCAACCAGCATCTCCGGGTGTGCTTCTTTCATAAGGCGGATGGCTTCACCTGCCGCTGCAGTTCTGAACGTTACCTCTGCACAGGCAAGTCCTCCATTGCAAAGAGCATCCGCCAGCGGCACTGCATCTTTCTCATTTTCAATTACTACAACCGGTACAATTCCCATTTTTTTAATTTTTTCCAATACTGTGTTCATACTTTCTCCTTTTTCACCACTTAATTACTACGAAAATCCCGTCTAACAATAGACATGATCGTTTCGTGAATATATCAAATTCATCATACCATTTTTTTATTTTCAACAGATAAGCTCTATTTTTTAGCAGATATTTCTTTTTTATTGTAGAATTCATCTGATGTGCTTATAATATATCTCACCATACTCTATTTGCAATATGTAATTACTACCAATTATTCCCTTCATTTTTAGGTTATTTTTCCATTTTGACAGTTCTTTTTTACAAGTTTCCTGTAACTATAACCTTTTGCTTTGGTTTGTCATAAAATATTCCCTGTAAAATCATTTTGACATTCCATTTAAAGCATGATAATATAATTAGTATAAAAAAGGTGCTACTGATAGACGGTTAGTCCGATTTTATGTATACACAAAGTAGTCGCTCAGTTTGTCGGACCGGGGCGGCTATTTTTGTGGCTTATTAGTATCTTTGCCGAATGTGTATCCGGCACAAAAGCAAGTAATGCCAAAACTCATTACTGCAATAAAGTCCAAAATACTCATTGGCTTAGCCCTCCTTTCCGTTTGATTCCCTTCCGGTTTTCTATGTAATCAGAGGGTCACAGTCCCTCTGCCGAAGGACTAACCGCCTACCGTTATGGTAGCGCCCAAATATAATTATATCAGTTGTATTCTTTTTTTACAATTAGTAATCGTCTCTAATTTCTGCTTATCTCAAAAGATAAATTTTCTATTCCCCCAGCGTCAACATCGTATCAATACAAGCCTTCGCCTTCACTCTCACATTCTCATCCAGCTTGATCTCTTCTCCGCCCTGACCACAGACGCAATTATAGACATCCATCAAGGTTGTCAGTTTCATATTGTGGCATACGCAGTCCTTTGACAGCGGATAAAATTTCTTGTCCGGGCACTCGTACTGAAGATGCTGAACAATGCTGTTCTCGGTACCGATAATAAATTCTTTTGCATCGCTTTCCTTGGCATATTTCATAATTCCAGTTGTACTTCCGATATAATCTGCCATTGCAGAAACCTCTGGCAGACACTCCGGATGAACCAGTAACTTCGCTTCCGGATGAGCGCCTCTGGCTTTTTTCACATCTCTTACAGACATTCTAAGATGGGTTGGGCATCCCCCGTGAACGAACTTGAACGTTTTTTGCGGAACCTGCTTCTCCACCCATGCGCCAAGGTTGCAGTCCGGGATAAACAGGATCTTGTCATTGTCGATATTGTTCACAATCTTCAACGCAGAAGAAGAAGTTACGCACACATCACAGATTGTTTTCAGTTCGGAAGTGGTATTAATGTAAGCCACAACCGTGTAGTCCGGATTGGACTCCTTCAGTGCGGAAAGCATCTCCACATCCAGCTGCTCTGCCATTGGACATCCCGCGCCGCTGTTGGAAAGGTAAACTGTTTTCTCCGGGGAAAGGATTTTTACTGTTTCTGCCATAAATCTTACACCACACATCAGCACGTTCTTCTGCGGAGCCTTAGCAGCCTGCTGGCTCAGTCCATAAGAATCACCTGTGTAATCTGCTACCTCCAGAATCTCATGGCTCTGGTATGCATGCGCCAGAATGCAGATATCTTTTTCCTTCTTTAAACGCAGAATTTCATCCTGCAGCTGTCTTGTTGTCATCATAATCGTTTTTCACTCCTGTGTTTTCATTTATTCCGGAACTTTAATTTTCCATGTATACCCGAATGTGTTCTTAAATATCTTCTTACCCTCATTGGCTGCTAATAGCTCCACTCTTTTCGGACATTTTCTTAGGATTATATTACCTGCCGTCCTCACTGTCAATAAAAAAGTTTACAGCTATCTTGTCAATTGTAAAGTTTAGTGATATACTACAGGGCATGTCGTTCGGAAAATTTGAATCCGCGCGCACAATTGCAATCATTCACAGAGAAATTTTATAAGCCTGCGCTTCAGATTATTTTTGCAAAATTTCTCTGTACACCAAATTTATCCACGAAAAAAGGACCATCAATTATGAAAACAGATATCCTCATCGCAGGAAGCGGCTGCTCCGGTCTTTACTGTGCCCTCCAGCTTCCCCGCGACAAAAAAATCACCGTCATCACCAAGTCCGACCTTACCAGTAACGATTCCTTTCTCGCCCAGGGCGGCATGTGCATGCTGAAAGAACAGTCCGACTATGACAGCTTTTTCGAAGACACCATGAAAGCCGGACACTACGAAAATGACAAAAAATCCGTAGAGATCATGATCAAAACCTCCCCGGAGATTGTCAGGGATCTTGTCTCTTACGGTGCCCAGTTCGAGCGAAACGAAGACGGCAGCCTTGCCTACACCAAAGAAGGCGCCCATTCCTCCAACCGTATTATTTTCCACGAGGATGTAACCGGAAAAGAGATCACCAGCACCCTGCTCCGCGAAGTCCAGAAGCTTTCCAATGTAGAACTTCTGGAATACACCACCCTGGTTGATATTCTGGAAAAAGACAACCACTGCTACGGCGCTGTGATCCGCCGTCCAGATGGTTCCCTTGACACCGTTACTGCAACCTATACCGTTCTGGCCAGCGGAGGGGTAGGTGGACTTTACAGACATTCCACCAACTTCCGCCACCTTACCGGCGACGCACTTGCTATTGCAGGTAAGCATAATATTGAACTGCAGAACCCGGATTACGTGCAGATCCACCCTACCACCTTCTACACCAGACATCCGGAAGACCGCAGCTTTCTGATTTCCGAATCTGTCCGTGGCGAAGGTGCCAGACTTTACGACAAAAACATGAACCGTTTCGTAAACGAGCTGCTGCCCCGTGATCTTCTTTCCCAGAAAATTCACGAACAGATGGCAAAAGACGGCACCGACTTTGTCTGGGAAGACCTGCGCACCATCCCGGCAGAAACTCTTCGCCACCATTTTCCAAACATTGTTGAACACTGCAGGGAAATGGGCTATGATGTTTTCAAGGAATGTATCCCGGTTGTTCCGGCACAGCATTATTTCATGGGCGGCGTAAAAGTGGATTATCAGAGCCGTTCTTCTATGGAAAATCTCTATGTAGTAGGAGAAGCTGCCTGCAACGGTGTCCATGGCAAAAATCGCCTGGCAAGCAACTCCCTGCTGGAAAGCCTTGTTTTCGCAAGACGGGCAGCGCGGGATATGGCAGAGCATGATCTTAAGAATGCTTCACATCAGAATGTCAGCGAAATTGCTGATTACCTTGCTTCCCACGTAGACTTCACCCCATACCAGGACATCCAGACTCTGGCCGAAACTTATCACCATCTTGCCACACAGGCCATCACCCTTGGCCAAAATCCAGAAGGCAGAAAGGAATTTTTATATGTATGATCAGGTAACTCTCGGATTAAATGTTGATCCGTTCATTTTAAGCGCATTAAAAGAAGATATCACAAGCGAAGACGTATCCACTAACAGCGTTATGCCCAATCCCACCCCAGGCGTTGTAGATCTTATCTGCAAAGAAGATGGAATCATCTGCGGACTCCAGGTTTTTGAGCGTGTTTTCACACTTCTGGATTCATCCACCAGAACTGAATTCTATGTAAAAGACGGAGACCACGTAGAAAATAAACAGCTTGTAGGAAAAATTTACGGAGATATCCGTGTGCTCCTTTGCGGAGAAAGAACCGCCCTCAACTATCTCCAGAGAATGAGCGGAATCGCCACCTACACAAGCCAGGTTGCAGCTCTTCTTGAGGGAACCGGGATCAAGCTTCTTGACACCAGAAAAACCACCCCGAACAACCGTATTTTCGAGAAATATTCCGTTCGCGTAGGCGGCGGCAATAACCACCGCTATAATCTTTCCGACGGCGTTCTTCTCAAGGACAATCACATTGGTGCTGCAGGAGGCGTAAAACAGGCCATCTCCATGGCAAAAGCCTACGCTCCTTTTGTCCGCAAAATTGAAATAGAGGTAGAAAACCTGGATATGGTAAAAGAGGCAGTAGAAGCTGGTGCGGACATTATCATGCTGGATAATATGACCACTGAACAGCTGAAAGAATCCATCGACTACATTGCCGGACGTGCCGAAATTGAAGTTTCCGGAAATGTAACAAAAGAAAATATTGCCAGACTCACTGGTTTGGGTGTAAATTATGTATCAAGCGGAGCACTTACACATTCTGCTCCTATTATGGATTTATCTATGAAGAATCTTCATCCGGTGGAGTAAGCCCTATTCGGCTGAACTCCCCCACCGACAGTAATTATCAGAATGGAAGTCACCTGTTTCCCGCCATCAACACGTCCCAAAACATGTTTGACAAAGGCTCCACACGGTAACAGGTAACTTTCATCACAAACCAGCAGACAGGAGATAAAAAATGAAAGGTGAAGAAAGACGAAAACAACTTCTGAATATCCTATCTTCCAGCAATAATCCCGTTTCCGGCGGTACCTTAGCTAAGGAATTAAATGTAAGCCGCCAGATTATTGTCCAGGATATTTCTCTCCTGCGTGCCAACGGAGCTACCATTTTTTCCACCAACAAAGGCTATCTGCTCCAGGAGGACAGGAAATATTCCAGAGTTTTTAAGGTTTATCACACAGATGATCAGGTTGAAGAGGAATTAAGCACCATCGTAGACGCCGGCGGCCAGATTCGCGACGTATTCGTCTACCACAAGGTCTACGGCGTGCTGAAAGCTGACATGGGAATCAAATCCCGCCGCGACATCCGCGCCTACATGGAGGAAATCAGCACTGGCAAATCCAGCCTTCTGAAAAATGTAACCTCCGGCTACCACTATCACACCATCGACGCCGAAAGCGAAGAAATCCTGGATGCCATTCAGGAAGAACTTCAGCAGAAGGGGTTCCTTGCGAAATTACAGGACTACGAGCCCGTGGATTTCTGGGGCGGTCAGGAATAAAAACAAAAAAAGTTCAAGAACCAGGCTGAGCACACGTCTCATCCTGGTTCTTGTTATTCCAAAAGAATTTCAATCAACTCTGTTGTATTTAGAATATTTGAAAATATAAGGAAAACGCAATCTGTTACCTTCGTCTGACTATTTTGCTTTCCTGGTAATAGCGTTCCTTGTTCTTATACATTCTTTCATCTGCTTCTTTGGCAATGTCATAGATGTTATCCCATTCTTTCTCAGAACTGAAAACATATCCCCATGAGATTGTCATAGAATCCACCAGTTTCCCATGCCATTGTGCAACACGCCGGTCAAAGCTTTCTATTATGCTTTGAAATTCCTTTGTATTTCCGGTGATGATCACAACAAACTCATCTCCTCCGATTCTGTAGACATTTCCATACTTTCCAAAATTTTCCCTCATACAATCGGCCGCTGCACATATAAGTTCATCGCCTGCAGCATGTCCAAGAGAATCATTTGTATGTTTCAGGTTATTAAGATCCATGGAAATATATATCCATTCCTCGCGGAGATCAAGGTTGTTTATCCTTTCTTCGTATGCATGTCGGTTAAAGCATCTTGTAAGTTCATCTGTGTTTGATATGTACAGCAGTTTTTCTTTTTCATATTTTTCTTTCATAACTCTTGAAAGCATGTATAACATACAGCAGGAAGCCAATACAAGATACACGCCAACTATGAGAACCGCAAAAATATTTCCTTGCCGATAAAAGGAACTGTCTATAGTTACAGCTACAATATAGTCATCATACTGACTGAGTAAACATTTGCAGCGTTTTCCACCTATCCTTATGAGTCGGACATCTGTCTCGCCGCTTTTTTTATCAGATGATACAACAAGCCCTTCCAGTTTCACGCCTATCTGTCTGGAATCCGTAGCACCTTTTACAATTTTGGTCTCAGAGTCTGCCACAAAAATTTCTATTCCCTTATAAACAGGCATATCACTTACTACAGCGGAGATTTCATTTTGCTTTAGTTCTTTAAGCAGACGCTTTGGTTCGATGCCGATCTGGATCATTCTGGTACCGGCTTCGTTCCATGTAATGGCATACATCAGTTCCTTTCCTTCAGCGGTATTCGGAGTAACATCCTGACACATGGTAAGATTTTTATTTTTAAGCATGGGCTTAAAATATTCCATCTGCTCTCCGGAGTCAAAACTGAAGCCATAGTATTTTGGCAAAGTACCACTGTAGATATATCCGTTTTTATCAAACAGATGAATTTCGTCTACTAATATCAAATCTGCTATTTTCTGCAATTCTTCTACATCATATTCCACCTGTGGTTTTGCATCTATAATATAGGATACAGCCTTTGCTCTTACTATATAATCGTCCTTTAGCGATTCGATGAGTCCATTTTCACTATCATCATTTTTATTGAGCACGGTGATAACACGATCCAGCAGTACTTTTGACATCCTGTATGTATTACTGTCATTGACATACTTTAAAATTCCGGCTTCAAGCAATAATGCAATCGCAATGGTTGCAAACGCTAAAAAAACAAGCTTTTTTTTCTTCATAAATATATTTTATCATAATTTCCATATGTAAACCATACATAATTTGCATGAATTTTCTCCGAAATTACCGTTCGGTTACTGTTCACTCCGTTCACAGTAACGCGCTTCGCGATGCACAGAAATCATGCATTCGCATGATTTCGCGCCGCAATTCTCGGGTTTTCTGTGAACTTTGTTCACAAAAAACGCCTCGCGGAATGCTACCAGTGAACAGTAACACCGTTCGTTACTGCTCACTCCATTCACAGTAATGCGCTTTGCGATGCATAAAAAGACGAACCTTCTTGTGACAAGCACAAGAAGTAGCGTTCACAACCTGGCCGGCAACTCATAAGTTTTTTGTTATGTAAACCAATCATACTCGCCTAATTGCCTTTCAAAAACTGTTGAATATGATACCTTCTTATTGTCACGAGCAAAAAAATTACCTCATCTCGTGCGCATAATTCCCCCATATTTTCACATACTATCCATACACTACAAAATATGGAAACCCACAAAACAAACAAGCTCTATAGTGTGTTTAAAAAAGTCAATTGTTTCCCACAATTGCATCATAAAGTACAGGAGGAACAGATAAATGAAAGCCACAGGAATCGTAAGAAGAATAGATGATCTGGGCCGGGTGGTCATCCCAAAAGAAATCCGTCGGACCCTGCGAATCAAAGAAGGTACCCCACTTGAAATTTTCACCGACCGTGAAGGTGAAATCATTCTGAAAAAATACTCCCCAATCGGAGAGCTTAGCCTTTTTGCAAAAGAATACGCCGAGTCCCTCTCCCATTCCACCGGCATGCTTTCCTGCATCACCGACCACGACCAGGTAGTAGCTGCTGCCGGTCCGGGAAGTAAGGAATTCATTGGAAAATTGATCAGCAGCCAGCTGGAAGCTGTTATCAATGACAGAGAAGCCAAATGTCTTAGTGCCAAAGACCGTGGCAAAGTCCCTGTGGTGGATGAACAGCCAGCTCCATCCACATCCCAGGTCATCCAGCCCATCATAGCCGCCGGAGATGCTATCGGCAGTGTCATCCTCATGGGAAAAACCGACAAAGACATTCCCGGCGCCAGCGAAAAGCTTCTGGCGCAGACCGCCGCCGGGTTTCTTGGACGACAGATGGAACAATAATTTTGTTATCGCTGCAGTCAACGTCTCGATAGAGCCTGTTTGAAAAATTATTCCCGCAATCTGCCAGTGAACAGAAACTAAAAAACTGCTGTATCCATTTAGCCCTTCTTCAAAGTCCATTAAATGGTACAGCAGTTTTCGAATTTATATACCTCAACAATCCTGTTCTGTTTTCTCTTCAGATACAGTGCTACCCTGCTTGCCCTGATCCCGCATCTTCTGCCTCTGCCTGGTAATATCAAAATACTCCGGCGAAATAATCCCACGGGCAACCAGTGCATCAAAAACCTCCTTCTGCGACCGCGTCATCACCATACCCACAGTTGAATTATAATCTGTAAGCACACATCCTGTCTTCTCGATCATCCAGAACAGTGCCGAATCATTCTCCGGGATCATCTTCCAAATCTCCTTCTCCGGATATGGCAAAAGCGCCATCATGGTCTGAAGATGGCCCTTCTCCTCAATCAATCTGTAATCCCCATCCGGCATAATAACGCCATCTGAGAAATTCGGAATCTGATCAGCTTTCTGCAAAAGCTCCTCTGTAATCTTCACCACAAGTTACCCCCTGTAAATTATTTTTTAACGGACATGTCGCCTGTCGGCTACATCACCATATATGAAAGTCAGCTGTTCCGCGCCTATGGCGCTCCCACAGCTGCCGACATCATTTATTTTTCACAGCACCGCACATGTTTTCCCCTATTATACCATGCCGCTTATATAAGTGCCACCAATTTAAATTTTCTCATTTTCATGAATTAATGAATAACCTCCAATTTTCTGGACACCCTATAAATACAGACAGGTACAACAGCTGTGAACAGAATGTATGTAGAGGTGAAAAGAATATGAGGAAAAACAGAACAGCAAAATTTATTTTCAACGGCGCTCTCCTTGCAGTTATGGCAGTTCTCGGAGTGACCGCTTACCAGGTTGCAAACAAACCAGAACATATTCAGGAAGTGCTTCCATTGGAAAGCACCAAGGAAAATGACACTGCCAAAGCAGATGGAGCCAACTCAACTGATGATTCGTCCCTTGCAGAAGCAGGTACTAACATGGTAGAAGCAGATCTGGACGGAATTTCCGATACCGGAATCCTAGACAGTGAGTCTTTGATAAACCAATCAGATAATTCATCCGCAACAGACATGGCAAGCCTTGACAATACCGTGGACTTAACCAATTCTGCTGACATTAACGATACCGCTGATATTTCCAGCTCCTCTGACATTGGAGAAAGTACCAGCGTAAACGCCCAGATCTCCCTGCACAAAGGACCGGAAATCAACTTCTCGGAAGATACATTAATGGAGTGGCCGGTAAACGGACATGTTCTCATTGATTACAGCATGGATCAGAGTGTTTACTTCCCAACTCTGGATCAGTATAAACTGAGCCCTGCGATTTCCGTACAAGCAGTGGAAGGTGCCCCTGTAGTTTCCGCAGTAAACGGAACCGTATATTCGATTGAAAATAATGCCCAAACTGGCACTACCGTCACCATGGAGCTTGGAAACGGCTACCAGGCAATCTATGGTCAGCTTACTGATCTGGACGTTGCTGAAGGCGATACCGTCACCAAAGGTTCCATCATAGGCTATGTCGCAGCTCCTACCATTTATTACAGCGAAGAAGGCAGTAACCTGTACTTCGCCATGAAAAAAGACGGAGAACCAATCGACCCGATCACGTATCTGCCGTAAAAAAAATTCAGTCCATGAAATATCAACATTCACAAAAGTAAAAAAACAACGTATAATAAAGCAGGTGGGAAAATCCGCAGTCGGTACCTAAATCCTACCTGCTTTTTCCAGTCCTTCCAGGGCAGCTAAGAGCCCGGGACCCGCCATAGCAGCCATTCTGACACGCTCTAGAGCATGTTTGAAAAAGGCTCTAGTATTCTTTAGGACTGCAAATAATATACCAGCTTACCGATTGCTTTTTATAAAAATAAGGAGCATTGTCAGCCAGTTAACAGCATGACGATACTCCTTTACATAAATATTTATTTAATTCCTAAACGGATATGTCGCCTGTCGGCGACATCACCATATATGAAAGTCAGCTGTTCCGCGCCTATAGCGCTCCCACAGCTGCCGTCCGGGACTTTCATAGTAAAACATTAAGAAATTTCACCTTACAGCCAAAAAAGGAGCCCCATGAATTACACCTACATCGTCCAGTGTGCCGACGGTACTCTTTACACCGGATGGACAAACTGTCTGGAAAAGCGCCTAAAAGCCCACAACAGCGGCAAAAACGGAGCCAAATACACCAAAACCAAACGTCCGGTAACTCTTGTCTACTACGAAGGCTACGCCACCAAAGAAGAAGCCATGAGCCGGGAATATGCAATCAAACAATTAACCCGGGCGAAAAAATTAGCCCTGATGGAATTTTAAAGGAGGTCACAGTTCCCTCTAAATATTAAAAGTTATTAAAAAACTTGTCTAAAATATTTTACCTTACCATATCATCAAATCGGCATATTCGCCACAAAACAATACATCACAATAAAATGACACGCGCTTCCCAGCATAATAAATACGTGGAAAATCTCATGTGACCCAAAATTCTTATGTTTCGCATTAAAGATGGGAAGCTTCAGTGCATAGATCACACCGCCAATCGTATAAATAATTCCCCCCGCCAGCAGCCAGCCAAATCCAGCCTTAGGCAATGCATGAATAATTGGCATGAACGCAAGCACACACAACCAGCCCATTCCAATATACAGCACAGAAGAAATCCATTTCGGACAAGTCACCCAGAATGCCTTAAATACAATTCCCAGAATTGCTGTCGCCCACACAAGTGCGCAAAGTATATATCCAATCTTGTTATGAAGAACAATCAGGCACACCGGCGTATAGCTTCCAGCGATCATTACAAAGATCATCATATGATCCAGCTTCTTCAGTCTGCGGTTCACCTTCGCCGTAGAATCAACGGAATGATAAAGAGTACTTGCCGCATAAAGCAGCATCATCGTAAGAATAAACACTCCCAGTGCCACAATATGAATATGATCGCTCCACTCTGACGAGCGAATCAATAAAGGCGCTGCTCCCACTGCTGCCAGAAGAAAAGCAATCCCATGTGTAATCGCACTTCCCGGATCTTTTAATTTAAATTTCATGATAGCACCTCCTAGAACTTTTCCAAAGCAACTTTGCAAGCAATCAGTTTGATCCCTGAGCTGCAATGTTTTTGCAAACTTTATCATGTAGTTTTAATTACTACGTCATCAAGTATGTGTTATACTATAACACTTTTTTTGAAAAATTCAAGGGGTTTTATAAAACTTTTATAATAAAAGTAATTTTTCGATTTTCAGCAACATTTTTCACCTCTCCATCTCCATCACTGCCTCAACCTCCATCTCCGGAAAATATGTCTCCAATATCTCCTCCCAGCTACTCCCTTTCTTCGCCATCTCATTCCCCCCATACTGGGAAAATCCAATTCCATGTCCTTTTCCTTTGCATAAAAAGCGCACCATTTTTCCTACTTTCTGCACTGAAAAATCTGCGGAAGCCAGATGCATGCCCTGGCGAAAAGTCTCACCCTCAAGCCAGTTTCCATCAGCTGTCAGCGCAGTCACATAACCGGCACTATCTCGCTTTTTGACCACCAGCTTCGCAGGAAGCTGACTGGCAGGCACATATGTACTGTTTACATAATCTGGTGCCTCCCTGTCCTGACTACTTTCCACTGATTTCAGATAGCCATAATCTGCACTGTGAAAAACCTCTTTCCCATCCCTGGTTTTACCGCTGCTGATCTCATGATAGGGAACTAATTTCAGCTTTCCATTATATGTAAGAACCTGCCCGACTGTTGCCTCTGCCGCTGCTCCATACTGCTGCAGCTTATCCACCGCACTCAGTAATTTCCAGACACCTCCATACCCAACAACAAAACTCCTGCCACTATTTAATTCTGCTATTCGGAAGGATAACACCTCTTCATCTTCTGTCGCAGTTGTCATTTGCTCAACTCTTCTTTCCCTGTTTTTCCCTGCGATACTTTCACTTACTTCATCCAGAATTTCTCCTTCACTTTCCCCCTCCTCCAGCCGCCTGTACACCTCCGACCTTGCAATCACCGCCTGAGATTTCACCGCTTCCTCCGCATAATCCCCTTTCATCTGTACCATCAACATCAGCGGAACCATATCCTCCACCCCCGGAGAATGCAGTAAAAGTGCTTTATCAGCCCCATTCAAGGCAATTGTACACATATACGGTAGTAATAAAATGAATGGAATAAACATCCCTGAAGAATAAAAGCTCCGAAACCATTTTCTCATATATTTCCTGCACTTTGCCATTGCTTAAAAATAATTGGCATACCTGATGTTCTAGAGCCTGTTTGAAAAATCATTCCTGCAATCTGCACGCCCCACTTTGCGGTATATTTCACCCGAATTCGGTTGTCGTAGCCCGCTACGACGCCCTCATCCGGGCAAAATCTCCCACAAATTGTGACGCACATCTTGCAGAAAGCCTTTTTCAAACACGCTCTAGGTTTCAGGAATCTTTCTCGCTTTGCCGCATAAGCAACAGCTCTCCTGTCTATCTCATTTCTCCTTATTATATGCACAATTGCAAAAACTTATTAACCGTAGTATACTGTACCCATTGTTGCGCAGACACGGTAACAAAGCGTGTAACTGCTAATTTTCAAAGTAAATATAACGGAGGTTTTTCATGGCCGCACTCTTTCTCGCACCCCTATACATCCTGATCAATGCATACGTTGTCCGTTGGATGATACGATGGATGGGCGCCTGTCACAGACTTTTTCAGACAATGGCATTTCGCGCTTCCTTTATAGGAGTTTACATAATATTAGCAACAGCCCTGCTCACCGGCTTTCTCATCAAAAAGCCGGCCAACCTGCACCGTATTCTCAAGCATACAGGTAACTATTTTCTCGGAACTTTCATCTATATTCTGCTGGTAATCGCTGTCGTTGATTTTGGCCGTCTGATACTGAAATACATATTCCATGCCCCGTTTATCGGGCACCGCAGCACTTTCGTCATCACAGGCCTGATCTGCACCATACTGATCATCAGCCTCAGTGTTTACGGAATCCTTCATGTAACCCATGTGAAAACTACACCTTATGAGATAAACGTTGAAAAAACAGTTGACGGCATGGATTCCCTGAAAATAGTCCTTCTCGCTGATACCCATTTCGGCTACAGCATGGGAACCGCCCAGGCAAAACGAATTGTGAAAAAGATCAATACTGAAAATCCAGATGTAGTCTGTATCGCAGGTGATATTTTCGATAATGAATATGACGCCATTTCCAAACCAGATAAATTAAAAGAAATTTTAAAAGGAATTAAGTCCAAATATGGAGTTTACGCCTGCTGGGGCAATCACGACCTGAACGAACCAATCCTGGCAGGTTTCACCTTCAACGGAACAGAAGATAACTACAACGATCCCAGAATGGAAGAATTTCTTACAGACGCAGGAATCCACCTGCTAGACGATGAAGCTGTTCTGATCGACAACAAATTTTATATTGTCGGCCGCCGGGATGCCTCCCGCTGTGAAAAAGTAGAAGGCTCCAGAGCCACTCCGGCCCAGCTTACCGAATCGCTGGACCAGGGAAAACCAATTATTTTCATTGACCATCAGCCAAAAGAATTAGACGAGACAGCTGCTGCCGGTGTTGACCTTGACCTTTGTGGTCACACCCATGACGGCCAGATTTTCCCCGGAAACCTGATTATCCATCTATTCTGGGAAAATTCCTGTGGCTACCTTCGAAAAGGAACTATGCACAACATTGTCACTTCCGGGGCCGGGATCTGGGGTCCGAACATGAGAGTCGGCACCAACAGCGAAATCTGTCCGATTACAGTTCATTTTAACAATTAATGTAACTATACCACAGATACTATACCGCGAGATGTTTTCGTGAACATAGTTCACAGTTACCAATTAATTTTTCAAATATTGCCGGTTCAGATTTTAAGCCATTCCAACCATGCTTCACTGTATTTATATACAGAGCCAACCATCACATATCCACCTGACAATATAGGTTTCATAGTTACATTAAATCAACCGATTATGCCCCTACGGACTGCCTCTGCACCCCCATCGTTCCATGCAAGGCAGTCCTTTCTCATGTGAAACATCCCGTATCCGATTTCCCCTTCTTCCTCGCAGCCCAGCCCTTTCCACTAAAGCCTGTCCACGCTTCACCACATCTATTCCTTCCAGCATCTTTCCCTGGAAAAATCTTCCCACTATACCTTTTTCATATATCTCATAAGCTTCATGCGCGCCCAGCTCCCAGCCAGTCACCACACTCAGCCATCCATTCATCCTTACAGCCAGTCCGCCGATTCCATCAATCAGTCCCTTTATTCCCTGCATACCCCGTCCATTTTCACTCATCACTCCCATGAAAAAACAAGTCACCACGGTCATCACCATATTGAAACGTTCTTTCAAACTGAATTTATTTTCCCGATTGAAATATTTTTTCAATAATCTCATAAAGGTCCTCCTTCTTGTCATGCCTGTCCAAAATCCAAAAGCTCATCACCGCCGCTGTCTCCTAATGCAATTAACTTTGTACCATTTCAGGCACTTTTTCTGCCTCCGGCAGACTGCACGGACAGCTAACAGCAAACAGCCGCCAGAATATGCCTGGAAAAACTCATCTGCGAACTGCGCACTTTTCATGATTGTGCAGGGTCTAGAACATGTTTGAAAAAGGCTTTCTGCAAGATGTGCATCACAATTTGTGGGAGATTTTGCCCGGATGAGGGCGCCGTAGCGGGCTACGGCAACCGAATTCGGGTGAAATATACCGCAAAGTGGGGCGTGCAGATTGCGGGAATGATTTTTCAAACAGACTCTAGTTATATTTATGTCTGCCAATACAACCTATAGAACCATTTTTTATAAATTTTCCCTATTTCACACCTTATTGACACACTTGTCCCCCACTGCTACAATAACCCTAACAACAACTTTTACCGCTTTCCCAAAGAAAGGAGCACCTTATGGCAAAAGAACAGATTGCAGTTGCAGAACTGATTACAAACATTATCCTGGGAAAAACGGACGGAGCCAGCCGGGTAGATTTCTTCCCGCAAAAGCCTAAATTTCCATTTGACAAACCATACGAGCAGCCATTTCCCCGCGCCACGCCGGAGAGTCAGGGTATTTCCTCTGACATGCTGGCCGACCTGCTGCGGGATCTAGACACTTCACACTATACAGATATGCACCATTTCATGGTTCTCCGAAATGGAAAGGTCATCTGCGAGGCCAATTTCGCCCCCTACCGCAGCCGAATCTGGCATGTGACCCATTCCATGTGCAAAAGCATCACCGGCATGGCAATTGGTCTTCTGGTAGAGGAAGGCAAGCTTTCCCTGGACGAGAACATTTACGACATTTTCCAGAAAAAGCTGAACACCTTTAACAAGATTTTCCGCCCTAAAGTCACTGTAGAAAATCTTCTCACAATGACCAGCGGCGTCACTTTCAACGAATCCGGGATCGTCTCTGGAAACGACTGGCTCACCAGCTACCTGAATTCTTCCATCACCGGCACCCCCGGGGAAAATTTCCAGTACAACAGCCTGAATACCTACGTTCTGTCCGCCATCGTCACGGAACGCACCGGCCAGTCACTTACCGAGTACCTGGAACCGCGGCTTTTCGCTCCCCTTGGAATCACCCGCTATTTCTGGGAAACCTGCCCTAAGGGCATTACCAAGGGCGGCTGGGGACTTTTCCTCTGCACTGAGGACATGGCTAAATTAGGTCAGCTTTATCTTCAGAAAGGTAAATGGAACGATCAGCAGATTATCCCGGAATTCTGGGTTGAAGTCTCCACTGCTAAGCATAAGGAAAGCATCGAAGGTACTTTCGGCTATGGCTACCAGCTGTGGATGGAGGCTCACCCGGGCAGCTTTGAATTCAATGGAATGCTTGGTCAGAATGTGATCGTTTATCCTGACATGAACATGGTTGTAGTCACAAATGCCGGAAATAACGAACTTTTCCAGAACTGCGTCATGCTGAACATTATCCGCAAGCACTTTCCGCGCAACTTTCATCCTGCAGATATTCTGCCTGAAAACCCATGCGCCCAGACACTCCTGAACCGCCTGACTGCAGAGCTTGAAAACGGCATTCAAGCACCTCAGACACTTCCTTCTCTCCGAAAGGGCGGCTGGAAAAAGAATCCGCCCGGACTCCGCCGCAGCACCAATACACGACCTAATACCTGGAATTACGTGAAAGGACTTCCTGCGCCGAATCCTTACCAGTTCACCCAACAGCTTAATGGCAAAGTTTTTGAACTTTCTCCACAGAGCATTGGTCTTTTCCCGCTGTTTATCCAGATTTTCCACAATAATATGACGGAAGGTGTGCAAAAGATTTCATTCGCCTGTGAAAAAGGCAATTTCTCCGTAAACTTTCTGGAATCCGGCGAATGGCATAACATCCCGACAGGACTTGGAAAATTCAAAGAATCCTGGCTTACCCTCCACGAGGAAAGCTATCTGATTGCAGCCTCCGGAGAATTCACTACAGATGAAAACGGAACCGCCGTCCTGAAGCTGGACTTCACCTTCCTTGAAGAATGTGTTCGAAGAAAAATCAACATTTTCTTCCTTCCCGAAGATGAAATTCTCATCCGTTGGTACGAAACACCAGGCAAAGGCATGATCATGGAAGGTCTGGAATCCATCACCGAAGAAATCTCCAACAACTTTCTCTATGGAGCCTTCAAAGGCACCGGCGGCCTGGAGCTCCTTCACAGGGTAATGGAACAGACTATTGAACCGGTTTCGCATGGGTATCTGGTGACACCTGCTGAAAAGGCTCCGGAACAGGGAGCAGTTTCATCCTTAAATGAATCAGATTGCGGAGAACTCTCATCAGAACCCAGTGAAATAACGACCACTTCCTATTCTACAGAAAGTTTGTAATGCACCATATATCGCACTTTAATAGCAATAAAATTTTTTTCGACCAAATATGCGGTCAATCAGGAGGTACCCCATGATTTCCCAGGAAAAACGCTTAATCATCACCTTTCGCTGCACCACCGACGCCATCGCCATGGAGAAATCCTGCAAAGCCACTGGTGCTCCAGGAAGACTGATTCCGATTCCAAGAAGTATCTCTGCCAGCTGCGGACTTTCCTGGTGTGCGCCCCCCACAAGCCGCACTGCCCTTGAGAAACTACTTCAGGAGCAAGACCTGGATCCTGAGGGCATATATGAGTGTATAATTTAATTATTAAACAGGCTCTAATGCAATACAAATTAATTTTCAGCATTACTTACGCAATATATTAAAAATTTACTGTGTCAGAGTATCCATTACTTAATATATGCTGTATTATAGAGTCTGTTAAAAAATGTCAATTAAAAAAATACAATATAGATAGTAGGAGAAATTACACATGGAAAACAAAACATTTGATGCGAGAGGAATGGCCTGCCCACTCCCAGTTGTAAACGCAAAGAAAGAATCCGAAGAAATGACAAATGGCGGTACCCTTATCATTCTCGTTGACAATGAAATTGCCGTCCAGAACCTTACCAAATTTGGCAACAGCAAAGGCTTTACAGTCTCTTCTGAGAAAAAAACAGAGAAAGATTTCACCGTAACCTTCCAGATTCCGGAAAACAGCACAACCTCAACACCAGCAGCTGAATCCGCCGCTCCCGCCTGCACCCCGGATTCCAAGAAACATGGTCTTGTAGCCGTCCTTTCCGCCAATACCATGGGAAATGGTGAAGAACAGCTTGGAAAGATTCTTATGAAATCCTTCATTTTCGCTCTCACCAAACAGGATCAGCTCCCAGAGATCATTCTGTGCTACAACTCCGGAGCATCCCTTACCTGCGAAGACTCCGATTCCCTGGAAGATCTGAAATCTTTAGAAGCAGAAGGAGTAAAAATCCTCACCTGCGGTACCTGCCTTGACTTCTACGGCCTGAAAGAAAGCCTGGCAGTCGGCAGCGTTACCAACATGTACGAAATCGTAGAAATTATGGAAAACGCAGGCACTATCATACGTCCATAATGCTTTGACACATTAAAAAAGTACTCAAAAATTCCGTCCGATATCCATGAATGAACCATGCTTGCATAAGCGAATTCATGGATAACGGATGGGACTTTCATAGCAAATAACTTCTAAATAAATAAAATCCACGCTTTAAAATCAACTCAATTTTCTTTGTAATCAAATTTTGATTTAAAGAAAATAAAAAGATAAAAGCGTGGATTTCATTTTTATCAGAGACACATTTGAGACATCTTGTTTTCAATGGGACATTTACTCACGATTACTTGGTGTTATTTAAGAGTTATAAAAAAAGACCGGAAACCCTTACAAATAAAGGATTTCCGGCATTCTGTGAAGTGAAGCATCGGGGATTCGAACCCCGGACAACTTGATTAAAAGTCAAGTGCTCTACCAACTGAGCTAATGCTCCA
>NZ_JBCOMI010000041.1:0-32856 GCF_040924245.1 Ruminococcus sp. J1101004sp1_RTP21198st1_B9_RTP21198_201120
CTTTCCCTTCGGGAGGTAAAGAACTATCCGATGATTTCTCTTGGGCGGGAAACTATGACCTATAAATTTTACAACAGCGTATTTTTATCTCATGGCCTGGATCTTTCCCCGGATACGGAAGCTGCCACTGCGGATCAGATCCTGCCTCTGGTAAAATGCAAGCTCGGGCTTGCATTTTTGCCCCAGCCGATGGCTGCACCTTCCCTTTTGAAAAAAGAGATCGTACAGATCCCATTAAAAGATGAAATTCCGGAGCGCCAGATCTGCCTGGTGTATGACAGCCAGCATCCTATGGGGGCTGCGGCAAGAGAATTAAAAAATACAATTCTGTTGATTACATAAAAGAAGCGAAAGAACTTGGTTTATTAAACGCGGCACCTATCCAAACACAAGTCAATTGATGAGTCGGGAACATTTTCCCAGCATTTCTGATACTATTTTAATTCATTTGACACCTTTTCGCTAATTGTATGATAGATTTCCTTTGTCGCTGAATCATTTTCACCATTTACGACCAATATTTTTCCATCTATACTCATGACTACATATGAATGACAGGATGAATGGGTATACCTGATATAATCTCCATAAACATCATTTCTAAAATTTCCCATAGCATATCTAAGATTTCCTAAACCGTTGGTTCTATAATCATTCCGGTTCTGAGATGAATTTTCTTCATATGAGATACTGTCAATCTGCGCATAGTCCACTGTATAATCGCTCCAGCCTTGTGCCTCAATGGTAAAATCTTTATCCTCGAAACGAATCTCAATACTTCCCAAAAACAACGTCCATATACCGAATATAATGGTTAAAATGGCTATGATTCCGGATACTCCAATTGTTTTTTTGTTATACTGAATTTTTAATTTTTCTCCGGTCGCTATCTTTTTCTTATAAAAGAGATAAGAATAGAGAATGCTGATGATTGCAGCTGCCATAATGCTTACGATATACAAAACAAGAGCAGCCATACTTTCCTCAAAAAGACCACAGAGCATACACAGAATACCTGATGCCATCCATAGTTTCCCACTGAATCTATGAGTTGCATTCCAGTTTTCCTCATCCTGCAATGTCCATATAACCCGGATTCCTATCGTATTATTCTGCTTTACCTTTGGCAGATAATTTCCTATAACCATGAATAGTAAGCCTGTTCCATAATACATGAATGCCATGAACAGGTTCTCCATGCCTGCTCCGGTATTTACCAATCTGGCAATGCCATTATAGAGCAATGTAATAACAGGTATCATCCATATAGTCATTCCTATAACTTTTGGACTCTGTTGTCGGCTTCTGTTATCATAAAATATGATTGCTACAAATATACAGTGCGTTACTACAAAAAATACATTTATCCATTTACCGTGTGTACTCGTAAAACCCACCAGGACTCCTGCAAGAATTACCAGTATAGAGCTAATTAATGAACCTCTATATTTTTTTATCATTTCCTTCATCGTTCGATGCTCCTTTCAAATCTGTGATCCACAACATGACATCTTCCAATACGGAAGTGTTTAATTCATAATAAATAAACTTTCCTTCTCTTTGGTTTCGGATCAAATCAGCTTCCTTCAATATTGCCAGATGTCTTGATATGGATGCTCCCGTCACTGAAAAATGTTCGCATATTTCTCCAGCTGAAAGCCGCCCATTCTTCAATAAGTTCAAAATCTCACGTCGTGTTGGATCAGCCAGTGCTTTTAATGTATCCTGTATACCCAATAATTCATCACATCCCTTCATTTAACATTTAACTTAATTGTTAAACGTATTATAATGCAAGGAATATTATGTGTCAAGAACCAGTTACTTCAAAATATGGTTGACATTTATATTCTACAGATGTAGAATATAAACAACTTCTACAAAAGTAGAAAATAATAAACAGGGAGAATGCACTATGAAGACAGGAACAGTAAAGTTAATGACACTTATCACTACGGCGGTATTGGGAACTTTTTCAGCAGGAACGGTTCTGGCAGCAGAAAATAATGACTTTTATACACAGCCGCCAGCAGATTCCGACTGGGAAAAGGCAGATACGGAAGGTACTTATGCCAGCTACACGAATGGAAGTGATTATGTAAACATTTACAAATATTCACTTGATGATGTCAATATAGCAATTGCAAAATGCAATGATACGTATGAAGCCTGCTATCAGACAGTTTATTCAGAGGGGAACAGTTTATATATGACGGTGGGATATGCAAAAGATGCAGATGATATCGGTGATGTCAGAAAATTCGTAGAATATATTTCCTATCCAGGAAATCCCTCCCTTACCAGACAGGCAGATGAAGATTCAACAGAGAATTCTGATCAGGTGGATACCGATACTTCCAATCCGGGAGGCAAGGGAGATTCAGATTCTTCCGATACAGAAGTGAATGCTTCCGCAGATAACAGTGATGGTTCAGATATTATTTCCACCTCACCACTGACATTAGTTGACAGTGATGGAAATACAATTGAGATCAATTACATTCTTCACAAAGATTATTCTTGCGAATACCGTGGAGATGATGGAATGAAATATACTGATAATGGGAATGAAACTTATACCGATGAAAATGGAAATACCTACTCAGCTCTGAATGATGACACTCATCATCTGGGACATACGTTGGAACAGCATGACCTTCAGGATGCAAACGGTAATACTGTGACGGTTACGGAAACTACAAATGGTGATTATTATTTCCAGGACGAAAATGGTACAGGATTTACGGACAACGGAGACGGGACATGGAGTGATGAAAATGGCAGCAGCTATACAGAAATAGACTGATAGTGGTCAGTAGCTGCAGGAATGGCAAGGGCATTTGCAAATTGTGCAAAAGCCCTTGCCATTTCCGTGAACCGTGGTAAAATAGAATCATTCCTACATTTGTAGAAAATATGTAACAGGGGAGGTATGAAAAAGTGAAAAAAACTTACCAGAGACTTCCGGACTCAGAGCTGGATATTATGCTCGTTCTTTGGAATAATACTCCGCCGATGACCAGACCGGAGATTGAGAAAGTGATCAATATGAAGAAAAAGCTTGCATCAACAACAATTTTGTCATTGCTGACCAGATTGGAGAACAAAAATTTCGTGGAAGTGACGAAACAGGGAAAAATGAATCTGTATACACCCATGGTTTCGCAGTCAGATTATCAGGCACATGAAAGCCAGAGTGTTCTTGAGAAACTTTATGGGAATTCACTAAAAAAGTTTGTAACTTCACTTTATCATGGAAAGAAGATCAGCTCAGAAGAAGTCCAGGATCTCAGTGAATTTCTTAAGAACCTGGAGGACAGGGAGGAATAGCTAATTATGGAGGTTTTCATTCTGCACATTCTGAAACTGAACATTATTGCAGCAATAGTAATTTTACTGGTAAAAGTGCTTGCGACTCTGTTTAAAGGACGTGTATCAGCGAGATGGAAGTACTTTATCTGGCTGTTGATTACGATAAGCCTTTGTGTTCCGGTGCGCCTTCCGGAGAATCTGGCACTGGTGGATTTCAAAGTACTTAGAAGCAGTCAACAGAATACGCAAAACCCGAAGATAACGGATTACGCAGTCAGACCAGAGGAAAGTCAGAAGATAACAGAAACCGTATCATCTGCGAGCAATGACATGAAAAATCTGACAGAAATTCCGGAACAAAAGAGAACTGTCAGGTACGAATCAGATAAATGGCTGGGAATTGTGGCTGTGATTTTTGTTGTTGTCTGGCCGAGCGTAGCGGTACTTAAACTGACAGGAGAATTGCTGGCATATTATTTTTCTATAAGGAATCTGGAACGGATGAGTCTGCAGGTAAGTGATACGGTGAGTATTCAGATGTACCGTGCAGCGTGTCAAAAGAAGCACGTACGCAGAATACCGGAGCTCAGGCAAAACGCAGGTCTTACCACACCGCTTCTTGCAGGACTTTTACATACAAAATTGTATCTACCAGCAACCGGGTATTCAGCAGAAGAAAGAAAACTTATTTTTTACCATGAACTCACACATTATTGCCATCGGGATCTCTGGTATAAGATGCTCCTTCGAATCTGTGCATCAATATACTGGTTCAACCCCTTTCTTCTTATCATGCTGAAAGAAGCGGATAAGGATATTGAGAATCTGTGTGATACAGCAGTTGTTCGCAGAGTTAATAAAAAGGAACATAAATTATATCGACAGCTGCTTCTCAGGACAGTGGCCATGGAAAATCAGATTCCATATGTGACAGCAAGTCTTAATGACAGCGAAATGGTGTTTAAAGATCGGATTCTGTATATGGTGAACATTCGGAAACTCCGCAGAGGGATTCTTCCGGGAATTCTTGTGACGCTGCTGCTTGCAGGCGGTAATCTGGTATTTAATGTCTCTGCCGGGACAGATACAGTTTCAGTAGAGACGGAGAAGTCTGGTATTGAAAAAAATGCAGATCCAGAGAAAAATAATGTACCGGATTATGCACCGTTTTCTGAAATGGTAACTATGCAGAAAGCTGCTGAAACACAGGACGAAGGAGGAGTGACAGAGAATGCAGATACAGAGGATTCTGTAGACGAAGAGGAAAAAGCAGATGCGGAAACAAACGATGAACCTGCCATGGAAAACAGCGGACAGGTAAGTGAAACGACCGATGATGGAATTACCTCTGACAACAACGAGTCTGTTTCATCTTATGAGAATCTGCCAGCAGGCGTACCATATACCAGTGGATTCACTACTGCTTCCGGTGTAGCATCAATTGTAGCACCGGGTGGAGGAGATGAAGAATCCAGAGTTCTTTACGATAACGGAGATGGGACCTATTCTGATGCTTATGGGAGCCGATACAGTTATCAGGGAGATGGAAACTGGGCAGATGCCAATGGAAATTCATATCGTACCTGGAATGACGAAGACTATAATTTCGGAACACAGCTGGAAAAGCATGAACTCAAGGGCAGCAGCGGCACCGTTAATGTAAAAGAGACTACAAACGGAGATTATTATTACTGTGATTCAGAAGGTGTAGGATACACAGATAATGGTGACGGAACCTGGACCGATGAGAACGGAAATCTTTATGAAGAGTAAATGAAAAGAAACGTTTTCCGGAAGCAAATAAGAGACTGGAAAACGTTTCTTTTCTTGTAAAATGTTATATGAGATATAAAAGCTATTTGGAAATATAATTATTTGATAAGAAAGACATTTTTATTTTACAACAAACAGATATTTTTATGATAAAATATCGGAAAAAAATTTTGGACTGTAACAAAAGTCGTTGCAGTGTCTAAACTACATCAAATGGATACGGAGGAAGAAATGGATCTGTGGATTTACAGGTTACAGACAGGATCAGAAGACAGTAATTGAAAGGATGATGAAAGCCATTGAGCATAGAGGCCCGGACAGTGAGGGCTCCTTTTGCAGGGAGAAGATTACGCTGGGCTTTCGAAGACTTAGTATTATTGATTTAGAAGATGGGCAGCAGCCTATGGAAAGTGCGGATGGAAATCTGCATATTGTTTTTAATGGAGAAATCTATGATTATAAAGAACTGCGGGCAGAACTTGAGACTTTCGGCATTTCTTTTTGCACCCATTCCGATACGGAAGTTCTGGTAAATACCCTTCAGCAGTATGGGGAGAAGGCACTGGATAAACTCAGGGGAATGTTTGGGTTTGCAGTATGGAATGAAAAAGAGCAGACTTTGATGCTTGCAAGGGATTTCTTTGGAATTAAGCCTGTGTACTATGCCGAAATAGATGGGCACTTTGTATTTGCTTCTGAAATTAAGAGTATCCTTGCATTTCCAGGCTATGAAAGGAAAGTAAATCAGAAGGCACTGGAGCAGTATTTGTCATTTCAATATTCTCCTCTGGAAGAGACCTTCTTTAAGGGAATTTATAAACTGATGCCTGGACATATGCTTTTATATAAAAACGGAAGCTATGAAATAAAGACTTATTTCAAACCAAAGCTTACACCAGGTCAGTGGAACCATAAGACGAATATGGCGCAGCTGCGGAGCCAGCTTTCCGAGATTTTAAAGGATTCAGTGAAGCATCATATGTTAAGTGATGTGGAAGTCGGCGCATTTTTATCAGGTGGAGTGGATTCCGGTTATCTGGCTTCTTCCTCCGGTGCAGATCAGGCATTTACAGTGGGATTTGATGAGGGAGATCGATATAGTGAAGTAAACAAAGCTGCCAAAGTGGCAGAAAAAGCAGGTTTGAAACACCATGTGAAAATCATATCCAAGCAGGAATTCTGGGATGCCCTTCCAGATGTGATGTATCATATGGATGAACCCCTTGGAGATGCTTCTGCAGTTGCACTTTATTTTCTTTCCAAAGAGGCTGCCGGGCATGTTAAGGTAGTCCTTTCCGGGGAAGGCGCAGATGAACTTTTCGGTGGATACAATATTTACAGAGAACCGGAAGCATTGAAGAAAGTTGCCTGGATTCCATTCGTGCTCAGACGTGCTGTCAGAAAGCTGGCCGCAAAGCTGCCAGATGTGAAAGGACGGGATTTCCTTATCCGCGCAGGAATGAAAGTGGAAGAACGTTTCATTGGAAATGCGTATATCTACCGTGAAAAAGAGAAAGCGCAGATTTTGAAAAATAAAGTAACAGGACCTTCCACGCAGGAATATTTAAGACCATTTTATGAAGAGCTTGAGGCAGAAAACAGAGGCGGACTTCAAGACATGGAAAAAATGCAGTCTGTAGATTTGAACTACTGGCTTCCTGGCGATATTTTGCAGAAAGCTGATAAAATGAGTATGGCACATTCCCTGGAAGTCAGGGTACCATTTCTGGATAAAGAAGTTTTTGACTTTGCAGCAAAGCTTCCGAAAGAAGCCAAGATTGCAGCGGGTACAACCAAATATATTTTCCGCAAAGCTGTTTCAGGATTTCTTCCACAGGAAACCGATGAACGGAAGAAACTTGGTTTTCCTATTCCAATCCGTGTGTGGCTGCGGCAGGATGACTGGTATCAGATGGTAACGGATTTATTTACCTCAAAAGCGGCAGAAGAATTTTTTCGTACAGAGGAACTGCTTCAGCTTCTGAAAGACCATAAAGATAAAAAGGCAGATAACAGTCGTAAAATCTGGACAGTTTTAACATTCCTTATCTGGTACGATAGATTTTTTGCTACATGTTCGAAGGGAGAGTTGGTTACAAGGCTGCAATAATAAAACTTCAATATATTCTTTTTTATATTCATAATAATGCACTAATTAGGTGTCTGGAAGAATTTAAGAAAAATAAATTTGTACCTGTAGAAGAAGCTGAGAAACAGATTAAACTTGGAGCTGTGATTACCAGACTTAACAGTACCATACGGAGAATCAAAAAGTATCTGGATGGAAGCATCCCATACCTGGAGGAATTGGAAGAAACGCGACTTCCATACTTTGAGAAAAATGCGGACAAACGTGAAAACCGCTGGAGCCAGATCATTAGTGGAAGTGATCTGATTGATACCATCTAAAAAGCAGACAGCCCGATATTTTCGGGCTGTCTGTCATTGGATTAAGGAAAGATATGAGGCAGGAAATACAGTCATTTTTTGCAGCATATCTTTTTTTGTATCATTTTGTCTATATTTTAAAGAATCCTGTTCATGTACAGGGGTTCATCAGTTGGTTATACTAATAAAAAGCGGATGTGATAGTTTATGCAGAAGAAAATCCGGCCGAATACCGGAATTTTCTTCTGGCATTAGCGGCAAACTTTATAATAGTTTGCGTAGAAATTCATCACATATAAGATATAAGCTTTTAAATTTTTCATTTCGTTCACCTCTTTTCTTAACTTACAAGTGCATTATAGATCACCTGAAAGCGGATTACGTGCCAAATGAAAAGAAAAAACAGACAAAATTTGCAGAGGAGAGAAATTATGTTTCCGGTTTATGAAGAGAAAAAAGAAAACCTGCATTTACATTCCCGCATTGCCAGACATGAATCCCCTCATCTGCACAATTCAGTTGAATTCATCTATCTTACAGAAGGATGCTTGGAGCTTGGAATGGGCCAGGAACTCTTTCACATGGAGGAAGGTGATTTTGCAGTCCTTTTTCCGGAAGTGATCCATCACTGCCAGGTCTTTTCAGGAGAGAATAATAAGGCATGTTATCTGTGGGCGCAGCCCATACTTTGCGGACAATTTGCTTCTGTTATGCAGAAATACTGTCCGAAAAATCCTGTAATTAAAAAGCCGCAGGTCCACCGGGATATTGTAAATGCAATTCGGTGCCTGAAGCTCGATAAAAAGGAGCAAAATCCTAACCTTGTTGTGGAACAGGCTTATGTGCAGATCCTTTTGGCCAGAAGTATCCCGGCATTTAACTTACAGGAAAAGAGCAGCGTGGAGAGCAATGATATCATTTATCAGACGGTCTCCTATATTGCAAAACATTTTAAAGAAGAAATGTCCCTGGAAAAGATGGCAAGAGATATGGGAGTAAGTAAATTTACACTTTCGCGTGTCTTTTCCGGAACTTTTCATAGAAATTTTAACCAATATTTAAATGAACAGAGATTAAACTATGTCTGTGTTCATTTAGAGTGTACAGACAAAAGCATTACGGACATTTCCATGGATGCAGGATTTGAAAGTCAGCGGACTTTTAACCGGGTTTTCAGGGAACGCTACAAAATGACACCAAGAGAATACCGGAATCTGTACAGAGAAAAGTTTGTTCTGCAAAATGAAATCATATAGAAAAGAGAGGATAAAAATATGCTGAGTGAGAGTATTGCAAAACTGGTACAGTATGGAGTCGAGACGGAACTGATACCAGAATGTGAGAGAAATTACACAACAAATCTTCTGCTGGATGTATTTTACGAGGATGATTACACTGCACCGGAACAGGAATTTCAGAACATTGAGCAGCTTGTAGGCGGTTCTATTTTAAGCCATGACCATTTCCAGGGAGGACATTATACCTTCGCAATGGCTAAGGCACCGATTGAAAAGCATGTGACCATTCCTGGATTTGAGGATGTGGAAGCGGGAATTGTAAAGTGGCCGTTATCAGTGCTCCGTATCCGTCATAAAAATCCAGAACGGTTGATTGACCTTGCAACACATGTGCTGCAGGCATGGAGAGGCTATACAGATGAAGCAGCCTTTGTATTTGCCAATACGGACGGAGAGCCACATAATACCATAACCCCAATTGCCCGTAAAGTGGAAGATGTATACGAGCTGGATCTGACACTTCGCAATAATATTACGACGAAAGAACATCCACTTGGTGTATATCATCCACATGCACAGTACCATCATATTAAAAAGGAAAATATCGGACTGATCGAGGTAATGGGGCTTGCAGTTCTTCCGGCCAGATTAAAAGAAGAGCTGGAGCTTTTAGAGGAATACATTTTATCTGGAAAAGATATTTCTTCAAATGAAAAAATAGCAAAGCATGAGGATTGGGTGAAAGAATTGCTGGAAAAATATCCGGATATTAATGCAGAGAACATTCAAGCAATTCTTCAAAAAGAAGTAGGACTGGTGTTTGTACATGTGCTGGAAGATGCCGGAGTTTATAAATGCACACCAAAAGGAAGAGAAGATTTTATGCGTTTTGTGGACAGTTTATAGGACGTATTCTGACCGTGATTATAATGAATGCTGTAGTATGAAGTACAAAACTACAGAACAAGAAAATATTTTATAACAGCAGTTGCAGCCGGTATCTCATGATATATAAAATGAGAATATCGGCTGCTTTTCATTATTTTTACCCCTAAAAGGTAATCTTCTGAAAACCAAAACTGTAGTTTGGATCTCAACTGAAAAGAATTAAATTTTTTTGTTACCATCCACTATTTTTTACGATATATAATATGAATGGAAATTTTTTTATTCAAAAAGGCGCCTTATCTGTTGCTGGTCAGATTATGGACAGTGACTTTTATCTTAAAGAAACCCGGAGGACAACCTGTAAATGAATGATGATGAAATTATAAACCTGTTTTTGAAAAGAGATGAGAATGGAATTATAGAATTGAGTACTAAGTATCATCCCTATTGCTACAAGATTGCCTGGAATTTATTGGCAAATAGAGAAGATGCCGAGGAATGTCTGAATGATACCTGGTTTTCAGTATGGTCACAGATTCCTCCTACGCATCCTCCTGTATTGGCACACTTTTGCGGTCGGATTACAAGAAATCTTAGTATCGACCGTTTAAGGAAAAAGTTTGCAGGCAAGCGCCCGGATGTTCATATGGCAGATGTTATAGAGGAAATGGATCAGCTAAATGTAACTTATACCGTGGAAGAACAGCTGGCGGAAAAAGAACTGATGGAAACCATAAATCGTTTTTTGGAAGAAATGTCTCCAAAGGACAGAAATATTTTTGTACGAAGATACTGGTTTTTAGATCCTGTTTCTGCAATCTCCAAAAGGCATCATATGTCAACGGGAAGCGTGAAAATGAATTTATACAGAAACCGGAAAAAGCTGTTGAAACTGTTGGAAAAAGAAGGAGGACGCATATGAAAAAGTTTGATTTTTCAAAAGAATTTGGTAATATTGATCCGAAATATATAGAGGAAGCAGAGCGGGAATGGAGTGAAAAAAAGGAAAACCGGAGACCGAAAGGGTGGAGCAAAGCAGCAGCTGCCTGTGTGATCGTCGCCTTGGGTTCTGTTATCTTTTCTAATCCACATATCCAGGCTGCAATAAAAAATATTACATTGTCCATAGGAGAAACCCTTGGTTTCCCAAAAAGCATTGAATCTTATACGGAAGTGTTGAATACCGCTAAGGAAGACAAAGGAATTACTGTAACATTAAAAGAAGTTGTTCTGGATAATGGGGTTCTGTTAACAAAGGTGCATGCAGAAAAAACATCTTCCGGGCAAAAGGGCACGGATGATGTCCAGGATGCCTGGACCTTTGCCAATACACAGCTTGACATTGATTATCAGAAAACTACAATAAATGGACAGAAAATTGAAGAATACGAAAGCGGACACTATCTGCCGTATTCGGATGAGGATTTGCTAAATATTGGACTGGATGAAAATGTCTATGATGCTGTTCTGGAATCCCGATTTTCCCTTGATGGTGAGCTGGGAGAAAATCCGGAAGTACATTTGGTACTTGGTGCCTATCAAAATGAAAATCTTGGCGAAGATTATTTTGCAGAGTTTGAGTTTGATTTTTCTATTCCCCATGCGGAGCTTATGAAACAGACAGTTCATAAAAAGCTGGAAGATGTTTCTGTTAAAACAGAAGAAGGAACCGTAAAATTAACAGACTTTTCCATGAATAAACTGCAAAGTATAATTACGGCAGAAATTCCGGAAGAACTTGAGGAAAAGCTGTATAATGGTAATGAGATGATGCTTATGGGGACAGACAGTAAAGGAAATCAGGTACAGTATGAACTGCGCAGTAATTCAGCAGATGGTAAATCTCAATGGAGTTTTAAAACCAGTTTCTGGGGCATGTATCAGCTGGATTCTGACGGTCCGGTTCTTTTACTCCCGGATATTGACAGCGATTATCTGGAATTACAGCTTTATACCAGAGAACCTTATATGGCTGCTGCAGACACTGTCTGGGTTGATGACGATTTTGTAGAAATTGGTGAGACTACAGAAGAAGTAGAAGAAGTTCCAGAGGATACTTTGGAGGGAGAAAATCCGTCAGATGCAGAGGAGCCGGTTGAAACTCAAATTATCGGAGGGGCAGATGCTCCCACAGAAGTAAGGCTTCAAGACGATACAGACCAGAAAGAAAATACCGACGCAGCAGATAAAACGGATGAAGATTATGGAACCGAAGAAAGCGCATATGATGGAACTACAGGTGAAATCACTGCAGAATCTGACTGGACACCTGTCGGTGAAAAAATAAGGATTCAGATTAAGTAGAAAAACGTGAATCTTCTTAAAAGCTTGCGTGTGGAATTAATCTTAATCTGTTCGGTTATGAAATTTCTGAAAAGTTCAAGGACTCGGAGCGATTTGATATTGTAATATTCAAATACCCAGATGATGAAAGCCGTCTTTTTATCAAAAGAGTGATCGGACTGCCGGGAGAGGTAGTGGAAATTAAGGATGGGAAAGTTTACATTGATGGTTCGCCCACTTCATTGGATGACTCGTTCATTCCGGAGAAAATGATCGGAAGTTATGGTCCATATACAGTTCCGGAAAACTGTTATTTCATGCTTGGTGATAATCGGAATGATTCGAAGGATTCACGTTCATGGAAAAACAAATTCGTGCGATTTGACCAGATTGTGGGGAAAGCTGTTGTAAGATACTATCCTTCTTTTAAGTGGTTAGGATAATAAGAAACGCGAATATCAGTGGCTTATTAAGTACTGGAATATTCGCGTTTTTTATTTGATATCGCTAAGTTTTTATATTTTCAAATATATGTAATCAGCTGGCAGCCGGTTTTCTAAAAATACTAAAAATTCCTGTCTGTTCAATCAATCTTGTGATGGTAAAGAAGATAAAGGAATCAATTGGCCACATGATCAGGTTCTTTACAGTACGCATTGGAAGGATTGCAAGGAATCCTTTTCCGTAGAGCATGTCCAGCCATAAGGTATTTAACAGAACATTTACAATCAGAACGACAACCAGTTTTGCAATCAGCACGCGACGGAAAGTGAGCTTATGTTTGTAGTAAAAACATCCATAAATAAATGCCGCGAGCATTGCGTTAAAGGTGAACCCAAAGAAAAATGGACCATCAGGGCGGATAAAGAATTTCACAATATCCAGCACACCGGCAAACAGACATCCGGTAATGGGTCCAAACAGATAATCAGCAATCTGGTTTGGGATACCGGAAAATCCAATTTTTACATAGGGACCGATGTTGATAGAAGCAACTGAATTTAAAATCAGTGCCAGGGCAGCAAGCATTGCACAGACTGCCAGTGTAGAAGTGTTTTTCAGCTCTTTAGCTGAGGTGAGAAACATGTTCTTTGTTTTCTCCATAAAAAAATTACCTCCTTTTCTTTTTTCGCTCACAATAGGAGATAATTTATGGATTCATATTTATCTTCTGTTGCAGCGAGAAGCAATCCACGAACCGCAAGATTTCTCTTTTCGTCCTCCGGCAACTCTCCATCCGGAAGGCACTTTACGCTCATGAATTTACTCTGCATTACTTTACATGAGGCAGTATATAGCAGAGAACTGGAAAAAGCAAGTAAAAAATTACTTATTTGAGAATTTTTTTCGATAATCGTTAGCTGAAATCTTTTCCATTTCTTTAAAAACACGAGAAAAGTATTTTTCATCATCATATCCAACTAAAAGAGATATTTCTGATATCTTTTTTCCAGAACTCATTAAAAGCTGCTTTGCATGACGGATCCGTACCAGTTTTATATATTGTATAATGTTAATATCAAATTTTGCTTTGAATTTTCTTGACAAATAGGGTTCACTTAAATGAAATTCAGAAGCAATATAGGGTAAGTTAAGCTGATTCGAATAATTTTGGTCGATATATTTCTTTATGGAAATAAAAATATCCTCTGTTATATAATCCTCTTCATGTGTGGGAGTAATTACTTTTTTTCTTTCAATTTCACTTTGAGCTTTCTGTACGGCAAGGTTTAGTTTGTCAGGCTGTATTGGTTTTAAAATATAATCAAGCCCCCCCTTTATGAAAAAATTTCGGATGTATTCATAATCTGTGTATCCACTGATCGCAATAACAGGAGTAGAAACACTATTTTCAACAATCCAATCCATTAATTCCAATCCATCTGAAATAGGCATGCAGATATCTGTAAATATCAGATCTGGTGAATACTGTCGGATTAACTGAACTGCTTCTAATCCATCTTCAGCTTCGTATATTTCAGATATTTTATAGGTGCTTTTAGGAATAAGTAATTTAATACAGTCCCGAACTGGTTTTTCGTCGTCAATAATCAGCAATTTCATTAGCAGGTTCCTCCAGGAATAATGTGATCTTTATGCAAACCCCATAAGGGGAAATGTTTTCAACAGAAACGGAAGATGCATTGTGATAATACATATTAAGTCGAGTTTGGATATTGTCAAGACCGATCCCTTTTTCTTTTTCCTTGTACTGGTTGTATTTTATGGAGTGAAACATAAGCTGGAGATTATCTAATTCTTTTTTAGAGAGAGATTTTCCATTGTTTTCTACCAGTACGGTTAGGATTCCGTTGTTTAAATGTGAAGTGGCACAGATATAGTATCCTTCCGGCCGTTTTACAAACCCATGCTTAAAATAATTTTCCATAATAGGCTGAAGAATCATTTTTGGAACCATTAGGGAAACCGTATCAGGATCTGGATTCAAATCAAAATGAAAATTTTCTCCAAAACGTTGTCTTTGAAATATGAGATATCTTTGTGCATAATCAAATTCACTTTGTAATGAAATTAATGGATGCTGGATATCCATGGCGTAATTCATCATGAGAGAAAGATTAGTAATTAACGAATAAAGTTCCGGTGAATTATTTTGCAGGGCTAACGTTCCAAGAGATTGTAATGTATTATTCATAAAGTGTGGATTTAGCTGAGCTTGCAGCATTCGCAATTGCGCGTCTTTTATAGAGAGTTCAAGCTCATATTTATCTATTTTCAGTAGTTGTATTGTTTCAATCATGGAATTAAATGAGTCGTTTAGAACGCGTATTTCATCATTGCTATTTAACTCAAGAGGAGCATAACTTTTTCCTTGCTTAATATCCTTCATCTGTTTTGTCAGCAGAATAATAGGCGTAGTAAGACTTTTGGAAAAATGCCAGGTTATCAAGATGGAAAGAAACAAAAATGCAATATAAGTTGGCAGGTAAATATTCAGAATCTGAAAAATACTTTCATAAGCGTTTGTTAAAGGGACTGTTTTTATAATGGTGATGGGAGTATTTAACACTTCAATAGTCTTATAAAATATAAATTTGCTTTGTTTATTATCAGTATATTTTTGATAGTTTCCGGAGGCAGAAAGCTGATGGGCTATATTGTTTATTTCAGATGGAATTTTATTTGATAAAACATTATTTGTACTATATAAAACAGTTTCAGATGAATTGTTGATGACATAGATTGCTTCATCAGAAGCGGTTAGCATGTCCTTGGACAATTTTTCAAAAGATACACTAGAAAGTGTTATGGTAAGGGCTCCAATTGGGGTGTTTTCTGGAATACTCTGAAGATTAAGATATATAGAAACTGAGTAATTGTCTTTAGAGTTTCTGGAAGAAAAAATATGAGCTGTATAATCACCAGGGAATAAGACGGAATCAGACAGGGAAGCTGTAAGCAGATCGCGATTCTGAAATATGTAAGTTTTGTTTTTTTTGATACACTGTAAAGAAATTGACTCGATATCATTGGAAAGGTTTTGAATGGATTGCATAAAGGTCATAATGGTATTGTGATCATTATAATGCGAAGAATCTTTTTTAGTTAAAAAAGAATACATTTTGGCATTGCTAAACGGATAGTATATTCCATCAGACACATCGCAAAGATATGTATTGATGTTATTAGAAAATTGATACATGAGTTGCTCATTATATGAGATGATTTCATTGGAAAAATTATTTCGTGAATAAATGTAAGTGATGCACATGGAGAAAGATAAAGGCAGAATAGAACAGAGTAATAAAATTAAAATAAGTTTATAACGAATACTTTTTAAGTGTCCCTTCATAACAAATCCCCCATTGATTAATCAATATAATAATACTTGATTTATAATTTTATCAAAAAAAATTATAAAAATCAAATTGTTTATAAGCAATTTGCAAAAAAAATAAAGCTAACAGGACAAAAATATCCACTAAGTGTATAGAATTATGGGTGGCTTTTTACTTGAGAATAGACTACTATCAAGTTATAAAATAAACGAATCCGGAATTCGAAAATACTGTTAGAGAAGGTGGAGGTATGAAAGAAAAAAAAGGAACCTGTATAAAAAATGAAATTATATTTTTGGCACCTGCAATAATTTGTTTTAGCTGTATTGTTCTGATTCCTTTCATATACAGCTTTGCTACATCACTAACAAAGTGGAATGGAATATCTAAGAACATACAGTGGAACGGAATCGCCAATTACAAAAAGATTTTATCAGATAAGGCATTTTTGAACTCTTTTATATATACACTGAAAAACATGTTTGTAGTGACGGTTATTGCAAATGCACTTGGATTGTTGTTTGCTTTAATTCTTACATGTAAAATTCGTGGAAGCCAGATTTTTCGGACAACTCTGATCTTACCGAACATTTTAAGTGGAATCGTTCTAGGCTTTGTCTGGAAGTTTATCTTTTCGGATGTTCTCCCACAGATTGGAGAAACGTTAAACTGCAAATTTCTGGAATTGTCATGGCTTGCAAGACCAACATCAGCTTTCTGGTCTGTTGCAATTGTAAGTATCTGGCAGATGACAGGATATGTCATGTTGATTTACATTGCCGGAATTATTGCGATTCCCGGAGATCTTATTGAATCGGCATATGTAGACGGTGCAGGGAATATGCAGGTGATCAAGAAAATTATTTTGCCGCATTTAAAACCATCCTTTGTAGTCTGTATCTTCTGGACAATCAGTAAGACTCTGTTAAGCTTTGATTTACAGTTTTCTCTTACTCAAGGAGGACCGTTTAAATCAACAGAAACATTGGCGATTAATATTTATCAAGAAGCCTTTGAAAAAAATAATTATGGTGTAGGAAATGCAAAAGCAATTCTGTTTTTTGTAACAGTTGTTGTTTTTTCCCTGCTACAAAATTATCTGACTAGGAGGAACGCAAGTGAAAGTTAAGCATGGAAATATATGGTCAATTTTAATTTTGTGCGTGGTAATTATTTTTCTTTTTCCATTTTATATTATTTTTATCAATTCGTTTAAAGAAAATGGAGAACTATTACGGAATGTTTTGAGTCTGCCTCAAAAGTTCAGTTTTCTTAATTACCAGAAAGCATTTTCTCAGTTGAACTATTTCAGGGTATTTAGAAATTCTCTTATTGTTACAGTATTTAGTAATCTGGGAGTTATTGTAATTTCTTCTATGGCGGCATACAGGCTGGAAAGATATGATTCTAAATTAAATCGCATTATCGGATCAGTATTTATGGCTGGACTGATTATACCATTTCAGGTAATCATGATTCCATTGACTATCGTATTGAAGAATTTGCATCTGATCAATAATCTGTTCGGCGTAATTGTTGCATACTGGGGCATGGCTGTTCCATTTACGGTTTTTCTGATTCGTGGATACATTCATAATATACCAGTTGAAATGGAGGAGGCAGCCTCTTTGGACGGGTGCACGCTTGTAAAAATGTTTTACAAAATTATTCTTCCGTTATTAAAACCTATATTGTTTACTGGTATTACCATTAATACGTTCTGGTTCTGGAATGATTTTTTGCTTCCACAGCTGATTATTTCAGATGAAACCTTAAGAACAATACCGATTGCAATCAATGCATTTTTCGGGCAGTATGTTATGAAATGGGATTTAGCACTTCCTGCACTTGTTATGGCAATCATACCTGCAATTCTTGTATTTCTGATTTTCCAGAAATATGTGGTAGAGGGAATGGTCTCAGGTGCTGTAAAAGGATAAAAAGAAAGGGGATAAAAAAATGGAAAAAAGAAAAGTTTTGGCAGTATCAGTAGGAGTGTTGGCAGGATGTTTTATCTTACAAAGTAGTGCATTTGCAGATGAGGGTAAAACAACGGTAAAAGTAGTTCAGTTTAAAACAGAGTTATCAGAGCAGATGAATGATATGGCGGAAGCATATATGGAAGAACATCCAGACGTAGATCTGCAGATTGAAAGTATTATTTCGGAAGATTATGATACTGTTCTGAAAACACGTTTTGCAAATGGAGAGGCACCAGACATTTTTAACAATCAGGGTTACCAGAATATGACTTTATGGTCTGAGTACCTGGAAGATTTATCTGACCAGCCATGGGTAGATGAAATGGTGGATACCAGTAAAGAAGGAATCAGCATGGATGGAAAAATCTATGGACTTCCATTGTATATCGAAGGATATGGATTTTTGTATAATAAAGATTATTTTGAACAGGCAGGAATTACGGAAGTTCCGACAACTTTAGATGAGTTTAAAGAGGTTGTGCAGAAACTGGAAGATGCTGGTATAAGTCCCATTTCAGTGAATGGAGCTGAATGGTATCCAAATGGTTTGTTTTTAGCCAATATTCCGGTTGCGTCCCAGGATGATCCCAATAAGTTTCTGGAAGACTTAAATAATGGCACTGAGACATTCCGTGATAATCAGTTGTTTTATGATTGGCTAGATTTAGTGGATGTCATGAAAGAGCATGCGGTAACGGATCCGCTGTCTGTAGATTTTAGTGGCGTTGTTTCTGATTTTGCAACTGGAAAGGTTGCAATGATTATGGGATTAAACGGTTATCAGCCAATGATTGACGATGTAGCCCCGGACATGAATGTAGGAATTATGCCTATGCCGATCAATAATGATTCCGAAATGAACGATAAAATTTATGCATCTGTATCAACATATTGGTGTGTGAATAAAGAGTCTAAATCAAAAGAAGCAGCGAAAGAGTTTCTTAACTGGCTTGTGAGCTCTGAAACCGGTCAGAGATATATTACAGAAGAATTTGGCTTCATTCCTGGTTTAAAGAATATTACCCCATCAGCAGAACAAGTCGGAGAAATTGGTGCTGAAATTCAGGAATATTCAAATGCCGGAAAAGCGGCTGGCTGGGAATTCCAGAAATATCCAGATGGCGTAACAACCGAGTTTGGAAATGGTGTGCAGATGTATTATGCAGGAGAACTGGATAAAGATGGTTTGTTGGATTATTTCCAGCAGTGTTGGGATGAATTAAAGACAGAATAAGGGAGAAGCATATGGCATTAACAAAGTGGAATGGTATTTTATATGGAGGAGATTATTGCCCGGAACAGTGGGATGAAGAAACTCTGCATGAAGATATCAGGATCATGAAAGAATATGGAATTAACGCAGTAACTTTAAATGTTCATAGCTGGTGTGTTTATCAGCCAGAAGAGGGTGCCTATTCTTTTGGAGTGATGGATCATATCATCCATTTACTGGAAGAAAACGGAATAAATATCGTAATGGCTACAGGAACAGCAGCTCTACCCAACTGGTTACTTAAAAAGTATCCGGATATTATGGCACAGAGTATTCGGGGAGTAAGAAACCGACCGGCTCGTAGAGTGAATTATTGCCCCAATAATAAAGAGTTCAAGCATAGAATTCAGGAAATATGTGAAGTACTGGCAAAACACTACAAAGATCAGAAGAACATTGTATTATGGCATCTTAGCAATGAGTTGGAAGGCCATTGCTATTGCGACTGCTGTGCAAATGAATACAGAAAATGGCTGAAGGAACGGTATGGAAGTCTTGAAGCGTTAAATAAGGCATGGAATACAATGTTCTGGGGACATGTATATACAGATTGGGAACAGATCAACCCGCCTGCATATGACAATATGGTGATGGAAAATGTAAACGGAGCAGGAATTGATCTGTCTGCATTCCCAACGGAAAGCATGGAATATAAGCGCTTTATGACAGAAAGCTTTAAAAAGGATTTTGAGATTGAAAAGGCTGCAATCTTAAAGTATATTCCAGACGCACTTGTTACAAACAATTTCCAGTTCCGGGAATATGATTATGATGAGCTTGCGAAGCCATTGGATATTGTATCCTTTGATCTTTATCCGGAAAAAAATGATTCCCCACACAAGGCTGCATTTTTCCTGGATATGTGCAGGGGATTGAAGAAAAAACAAAGTCCATTCTTGATGATGGAAATGTCTCCAAATCAGGCAAGTTGGGCCATGAGTTGTCCAGTGAAAAGACCGAATGAGGTATCTTCAATTGCAGTTAGTTCTCTGGCAAGAGGTGCAGAGTCAGCTATGTTTTTCCAGATTAGAAGATCTCGCGCCGGATTTGAAAAATTCCATGGTGCCATGATTGAGCATAGTGGCCGCACTGATACAAGACAGGGAAAAGAATTGAAAAAACTTGGTTCCAACTTAAAGAAAATGGGTGATAGTTTTCTTGGAACAGAAGTTCCTGCAGAAGTGGCAATTATTGCAGATTGGAACTATAAGTGGGGAATTGAAGTTACTTCCTTCCCCAAAAAGGGGACAAAATATTTTGATGAAGTTTTGTACTATTATAAATGGTTCCATGATCAGAATATTATGACAGATGTTGTACGTGCAGACTCGGATCTGTCCAAGTACAAGATGGTTGTTGCACCAATGATGTATATGCTTACAGAAAAGCAGGCAGACAATATCAAAGCTTATGTGAAAAATGGAGGCTGCTTTATCACTACATATTTCAGTGGCATCACAGACTATCAGGATAATGTCTGGTTAGGTGGTTATCCTGGCTTGTTAAAGGATATGCTTGGCATTTGGGTAGAAGAAACTGATACTTTGTATGAAAATGAAAGTAATCTGATTCAGATATGTGCAGACGGATTTTCACAAAAAGAATATACCTGCGGTGTATTTTGTGACTTGCTTCGAGTAGAAGGCGCGACTGTGTTTGGTAAATATGGAAAAGATTTTTATCAGGGACAACCGTGTATTACTGAGAACCGATATGGAAAGGGAAAAGCAATTTATATTGCGACAAAACCGGATGAGGCATTTCTGGGTGCATTGTTTTCAAAATATGTACAGGAAACTGGGGTGATAAAGGTTTTAAAGACCAGTGCCGGAGTTCAGGCTGCTTTACGAAAGAATGAGACAGAACAATATCTGTTTTTAATTAATTATAGTGCTGAACAACAGAAAGTAGAACTTGGGGGAAAACTTAGGAATATTCTTAGCAATGAAGAGGAATCCATAGCTATGTTGATTCCAGGAGATTATGCGATATATCGGTTGTAAAATATTTATTGGTTGAGTTCGTATAATGGGAAAGGGCTGATCATTACAGGTCAGCTCTTTTTCTTAAGTATTATTATTTAATCGTGGCATTTTCTCCATATTTTCTAAAACTTTGTCCATATGTTTTTACAAAAATCAGACTATAATAAAAGAAAAACCGTTCAGGAGGAATCATTATGGCAATTTTAGTTACAGGTGGTGCTGGTTATATTGGAAGCCACACGGTAGTGGAGCTTCAGAATGCAGGATATGATGTTGTGGTACTGGACAATTTAAGCAATGCAAGTGAAAAAGCACTGGACAGAGTATCAAAAATCACAGGAAAACCAGTGAAGTTTTATAAGGCAGATATTCTGGACAGAGATGCTTTAAATAATATTTTTGACAAGGAAACTATTGAGTCCTGCATCCATTTTGCAGGTTTGAAGGCAGTTGGAGAATCTGTGGTTAAGCCCTGGGAGTATTATGAAAATAACATAGCAGGCACTTTAACCCTGGTTGATGTAATGAGAAAACATAATGTGAAAAATATTATTTTCTCTTCCTCAGCAACTGTATATGGAGATCCGGCACAGATTCCGATTACAGAAGAATGCCCAAAGGGACAGTGTACGAATCCGTATGGCTGGACAAAATCCATGCTGGAACAGGTGCTTACCGATATCCAGAAAGCAGATCCAGAATGGAATGTTATGCTTCTTCGTTACTTTAATCCAATTGGCGCACATAAGAGTGGAACAATTGGAGAGAACCCAAATGGCATTCCCAATAACCTTATGCCATATATTACACAGGTAGCAGTTGGTAAGCTGAAGGAACTTGGTGTATTTGGAAATGATTATGATACTCCGGATGGAACTGGTGTAAGAGACTATATTCATGTTGTGGATCTGGCAAAGGGGCATGTAAAAGCGCTTAAGAAAATCGAGGAAAATCCTGGGCTTGCGATTTACAATCTGGGAACCGGAAAGGGCTATAGTGTTCTTGATATTGTAAAGAATTTTGAAGCTGCAACTGGTGTGAAAATTCCATATGTGATCAAACCTCGCCGAGCCGGAGATATTGCAACTTGTTATTGTGATGCATCTAAGGCAGAAAAAGAGCTTGGCTGGAAAGCAGAAAACGGTATCCGTGAGATGTGTGAAGATTCCTGGAGATGGCAGTCTAATAATCCGCAGGGATATGAAGAATAGGATGTATATTTAAAATAAGAGAGCTGTAAGATGCAGCCCTCTTATTTTTTTGAATAATTGACCTTATGTTATAAATGAACGCATTTTTTATCCTGAAATGTTCTATTTTTTAAAATTCTACAATTTTGTGCATGTTTTGTTAAATGTTGTTTATGTAATTTTGGGAAAGATAAAGATATAATCATATTCGGATTAAGGAAGTACGAAAATAAACCTGAAAAAACAGGAGAAAGAGAAGGAAAACATGGAAGAAAAAAGATATTTGAAATGGTACAACAAAGTCGGATACGGTTCCGGAGATGTGGCTGGAAATGTGGTATATGCATTCCTTTCCACCTTCGTAATGCTCTATCTGACCAATACTGTTGGATTGAACCCGGGTATTGTAGGAACATTGATTGCAGTATCAAAACTGTTTGATGGAGTGACCGATATTTTCTTCGGCTCTATGATTGATAAGACAAAAACAAAAATGGGAAAAGCAAAACCCTGGATGCTGTATGGTTATATCGGCTGTGCAGTTACTTTGATCGGTGTATTTGCAATTCCGGAAAGTCTTGGACAGACAGCGCAGTATGCATGGTTCTTTATTGCATATTCCCTGTTAAATGCAGTGTTCTATACAGCAAATAACATTGCATATTCAGCTCTTACAGCTCTGATTACCAAAAACAGCAAAGAACGTGTAGAAATGGGATCTTACCGTTTTATCTTTGCATTTTCTACCAGTCTTTTGATCCAGTCTGTTACTATCAAGTTTGTTGAGATTATGGGAGGGGGAGCTGCTGGATGGAGAATTGTAGCAATCATTTATGCCATCATTGGACTTATTATAAATACAGTTTCTGCATTATCTGTAAAAGAGCTTCCAGAAGAAGTCTTAAACGAAGATGCATCAAGCGCAGTAGATGAAAAATATAGTCTTATTGAAGCTGCAAAACTGTTATTTTCCAACAGATTTTATATTATGATCTGCGTAACCTACATTCTGCAGCAGATTTATTCCGCAATGCTCAGTATGGGTATTTATTACATGATGTATGTATTGAAAAACGAGGATCTGTTCCCGGTATTTTCCTGGGCAATCAATATCCCGTTAATCATTGCACTGGTTATTACACCATCTTTAGTAGCAAAATGGAAAGGGTTATATAAGCTGAATCTGGTTGGATATACCATTGGAACCATTGGACGTGCCCTTGTAGTAGTTGCTGCTTATATGGGAAGCGTACCGCTTATGATTGCCTTTACAGCCGTTGCTGCATTTGGTATGGGACCATGGCAGGGTGATATGAATGCGGTGATTGCTAACTGTTCAGAGTATACTTATCTGACAAAGCATAAACGTGTAGACGGAACCATGTATTCCTGTACTTCCCTTGGTGTGAAACTTGGAGGAGGACTTGGAACTGCGATTACAGGCTGGCTTCTGGAATTCAGCCACTTTAACAGTTCACTTGCTGTACAGCCGGATTCCTGCCTTAGCATGCTTCATACTATGTATCTGTGGATTCCAGTTGTGATTTGTGTAATCATTACTTTTATTATGTCACAGATGAATGTAGAAAAGGCAAATGAAGAATTAAAGAACAGTAAAATGCTGGAAACAAAATAAGCATTAAGATAACGAAATATAGCAATGGGATGTAACAATAAAAATGTCTAGAGGATGATCATGAACTATAGCGGCTTAAAAGAAGACAAAAGATTAATTGAAGCAGTACCGACCGCAAGACAGATTGCATATGAAAGCATGGAATTTTTCTGTTTCATTCATTTTACAGTAAATACCTTTACCGGAAGAGAATGGGGCGATGGAACAGAGCCGGAATCTATTTTTAATCCGACAGAGCTGGATGCAAAACAGTGGGCGAAAACAGCCGCAGAGGGCGGTATGAAGGGACTGATCCTCACTTGCAAACATCACGACGGATTCTGCCTGTGGCCATCAAAATACACCAAACACAGTATCAAAAACTCTCCATATAAAAATGGAAAGGGTGATATTGTAAGAGAAACAATGGAGGCTTGCAGAGAATATGGCCTGAAGTTTGGTGTTTATCTTTCTCCTTGGGACAGAAACAATGAATCCTATGGAAAAGGAAAAGAGTATGATGACTATTATGTGAATCAGCTTACAGAGCTTCTGACAGAGTATGGTGATATTTTTGTAGTATGGTTGGATGGTGCCTGTGGGGAAGGCGCAAATGGAAAGGTACAGAAATATGACTGGCAAAGATACTACCAGGTAGTTCGCAAGCTGCAGCCAAATGCTGTGATCTCTATTTCTGGTCCTGATATCCGTTGGTGTGGAAATGAAGCTGGTGAGGTACGCCCAAGTGAATGGAGCGTGGTAGCAGCAGATATGAAAGATCCGGCTCTGACTTCAGAGTTAAGCCAGCAGGAGGATAATGAAGAGTTCCGTGAAAGACCATTGGATGAAACACAGTCTGATCTGGGAAGCAGGGAACGTCTTGCGAAGGAAGAACGACTTGCCTGGTATCCGGCTGAGACAGATGTCTCCATCAGACCGGGCTGGTTCTATCACGAAGAAGAGGATGATAAAGTACGTTCTTTTGAGAATCTGAAGGATATTTACTTAAAATCAGTTGGTGGAAATACTACACTTCTGTTAAACATCCCTCCGATGAAAAACGGAAAGATCCATCCAACGGATATTCAGAACCTGAAGCAGTTAGGTGACTTTATCAAAGAAAGCTTTTCCAATAATTTAGTGGAAGAAGCTGGTATTACAACCATTCCACCACTTGACTGTCGGGAGATGTCCCCAGAAGTTCTTAGAACCGATGATTATGAAACTTATTTCCTGAATGAGGCTGGAACCAATAAACTGGTTATCAAGATCAAATGGATTGAAAGAAAAAAACTACATTATCTTGTTCTGAAAGAAGCAATTCCCCTTAGCCAGAGAGTTGAGGCATTTAATGTCTGCTATGAAGAAAACGGCAGCATAAAAAAATGCTATGAAGGAACAACTATCGGATATAAGAGAATCGTCGATTTGAAGGGAATCCATACAGATAGTCTGGCAATCGTAATTGAAGATTCCAGAGTTGCACCTGCGATGGCATTTGTGGGAGTATATTAAAATAGAAGAATAAGAAGTACATATGACTAGAGCGTGTTTGAAAAAGGCTTTCTGCAAGATGTGCGTCACAATTTGTGGGAGATTTTGTCCGGATGAGGGCGCCGTAGCGGGCTACGGCAACCGAATTCGGGCAAAATATACCGCAAAGTGGGGCGTGCAGATTGCGGGAATGATTTTTCAAACACGCTCTAGGGGAGAGCGTATGTAGAATATTAGTAATAAAAATAAATCAATTAAAAGCCCAGGCAGTTTTTGAACCTGGGCTTTCGTATACAGATCATTTCTTTTCTGGTTCAGTCATCTGATTCTCTTCATTTTGCCGCAGTTGTTTCCGAAACTGTGACGGCGAAGCGCCAAACTGTTTCCGGAAAAAGCGGCTGAAATATAATGGATTTTCATATCCAACCAGATTGGAAATTTCTGTAACATTGTAGTTTGTGGTTTCCAACAGAGATTTCGCATTTGAAAGACGCAGGTTCTGTATGTACTGGGCGGGTGTTGTATTCGTATATTGTTTGAAGTTCTGGATAAACCAGCTAACACTAATATTTTTCGAAGCTGCATATTTTTCAATATTAATCTGTTTATTGTAATGCATTCGGAAATAATCAACTGCCTGCGCCATGTCATCCATGATCATTGGATTCTTCTTGTGAGGTTTTACAAGAATCTGGCGGTGAAGAAGGATTAAAAGCTGCATAAAGTAATACACAAGAAGCTCTTCATAGTCTTCTTTCCGCAGCTGCAGTTCTTCAATCATGTTCATGTACAGATGCTTGTATTCCATGGAGACTCCGGAATAAATCACATGAACGCCATCTGCAATGCCGTATTTGCGGAGGATATTTTTGACGTTATTCCCAGTAAAATGAACCCAGTACACTTCCGGGTGGTCGGCACCATAATAGTAGTAGCGCTGTTCTTCTTTTGGACGGTACAAAACCATGTTTCCAGCAGAAACAATTTCCTCTTTTCCATCAAAATAGAAATGTGCTTTTCCAGAAGCAACGTAAAGAAGCTGGTAATCAAGCCGACCTCGCGGCCGGTGCGTTGGCAGCTTCTTTATTGTGTACAGACGGTAAGTACCGCAGCTCCCTATAAAAATAGGATGTTTTTTATCTTTAAAATCCAAGCGTGTCTGGTGCCAGTAAGCGGAGTTTGTGTACAATATAAATTACCTCCTTGTAAATATGCACGATTTTTATCGGAACAGATTGTACATATTTCAAAATTAATAAAAAAGTGTATATTTTTGTGTCTTTACTTGTTAAATTATATCATTTTGTGCATGTTTTGTCGAACAGAGTTTATGTAATTTTTTTAAAAAACAGGTATAATCATATCAGATGTTAAAACAGAAAAATATATAATATTGGAGGAGCAAATATGATCGTACCAAAACACTACGAAAATCTGAATGTGTTACATGAAAACACCATGCCCCATCGAGCATACTACATGCCTGCATCAAAGGATATGGGATCTCTTGTACATGACAGAGAGAAATCTGACCGTATGGAGCTTTTAAATGGAAACTGGAAATTCCAGTTTTATAAGAGCATTTATGATCTTCAGGAAAAATTTTACGAAGCAGGTTATGACACTAAGGGCTTCGACGAAATTCCAGTTCCGGGAATCTGGCAGAACTATGGCTATGACAGCCATCAGTATACCAATGTCCGTTACCCAATTCCGCTTGATCCGCCATATGTACCACAGGAGAATCCTTGCGGAGCGTACGTACACCAGTTTGAATATAAGAAAGATTCCAAAGCACCAAAAGCATACTTGAATTTTGAGGGTGTAGATTCCTGCTTCTATGTATGGATCAATGGTGTCTATGTAGGCTACAGCCAGGTGGCTCATGCAACCAGTGAATTTGACGTGACCGATCATCTGAAAGAAGGAACAAACACTTTAGCGGTACTTGTCCTGAAATGGTGTGATGGAACTTATTTAGAAGACCAGGACAAATTCCGTATGACAGGAATTTTCCGTGATGTATATCTGTTAAAGCGACCAGAAAGTGTACTGTATGATTATTTTACCACTACATCTATAGGGGAAAATGGTGCAGAAATTGAAATTCGTGCGAATTTTCTTGGGGAGAGCAATGCAGCAGAAAATACTAAAATTGTAATCCGGAATCATGAGGGAAATACGGTGGCTACAGGTACATTTAAGAAATGTGACGATGAAAATTTTGCTTACAAAGCGGTATTAGATATCACAAACCCTGTACTCTGGAATCCGGAACAGCCATATCTGTATCAGGTGCTTTTCCTTTCCGAGAATGAGGTGATCATAGACCGTATCGGTATCCGTGAAATCCACTGTGAGGGAAGCGTAATCTATATTAATGGTGTAAAAGCAAAATTTAAAGGTGTAAACCGTCATGACTCCGATCCGATAACCGGTTCCGCAGTAAATATGGAGCAGATAAAAAAAGATCTGATCATGATGAAACAGCACAACTTTAATGCAGTCCGAAGCAGCCATTACCCGAATTCTCCTTATTTCTATCAGCTTTGTGATGAGTATGGCTTATTTGTGATCGCAGAAGCTGATAATGAGAGCCATGGAACCCAGACACAGTACTTGAAAAATTCAGAGTGGGAAAATGTAGTTGAGCAGTGGAATAAAAGAATTGCAAATAACCCGGATTTCATTCCTGCAACCATGGATCGTACCAGACTTTGTGTGGAAAGAGAAAAAAACCGCCCATGTATTGTAATGTGGTCTATGGGTAATGAATGTGGATATGGATGTACCTTTGAGGAATCCCTAAAATGGACCAAAGAATTTGACCCAACCCGTCTTACGACTTATGAGAGTGCATTCTATCAGAGTACAGACCGTGAGTATGACTATTCCAATATTGATGTAGTTGGAAGAATGTACCCAGCTTTTTCTGAGATTGATGAATACATGGAAAAGAATCCGGATAAACCTCTTCTTCTGGTAGAATATTGCCACGCCATGGGAAATGGACCTGGAGACCTGGAGGATTACTTTGAATTGATCCAGAAGTACGACAGTCTTTGTGGAGGTTTCGTATGGGAGTGGTGTGATCATGCTATTTACAAAGGCCAGGCTGAAAATGGCAAGGGAATCTATTATTATGGAGGAGATCATAGCGAAGAAATTCACGATGGAAACTTCTGTATGGATGGACTGGTTTATCCTGACAGAACACCACATACCGGGTTAAAAGAATACAAAAATATATATAGACCGGCAAGGGTTCTTCACTATGATCAGGAAACTGGAGATATGGTTCTTCATAACTATATGAATTATGTTGATCTTAAAGATTATATTTATCTTATATATGAGGTGAGCGTTGACGGAGAAGTTGACTGTGTAGGACAAATTGAATTAGATGAAAGTATACCAGCTCATGAAGAAAAAACAATCAAACTTCCTGTTTCAATACCAGATAGTGGAAAATGTTACCTAAAAGTATCTTATTGTTTGAAAAATAATACTCAGATTTTACATTCGGATGAGTCTCTTGGATTTGATGAAATCCTTTTAAAGAACATAGATGGAAGAAATCAGAAAGCCATTGAACTTCTTGCTGAAATGGTTACTGATAATAGCTTTACTGTGGAAGAGTGTGACAGATACTTTACAATTCATGTAGGGCAGGAAAATACTTATCGCTTCAACCGACTGACAGGATTATTTGAAAGCATTACTGTAAAGGGAAAAGGACTTCTGACTCGTCCTATGGAATTAAATATCTGGAGAGCACCAACTGACAACGACCGGAAAATCAAATTAGAATGGATGAATGCTCATTATGACCAGAGCTATGCAAGAGCATATGAAACTTCCTGCATTACCAAAAATGGGAAACTACACATCTTAGGAACGTTAAGTGTTTCTGCACCTACCGTACAAAAAATTCTTGATGTGAAGTCAGAATGGATTATTACTTCGGATGGCGCAATCCAGGTAAAAATGGATGTAAAGAGGGATTTGGAATTTCCAATGCTTCCGAGATTTGGAATCCGTTTATTCCTTAACAGAGATTTTGACAACGTAGAATATTACGGAATAGGACCTGAGGAAAGTTACGTAGATAAGAGAAGAGCCGGCAGTCATGGAAAATATGATGCTAATGTACTTGAAATGCATGAAGATTACCTGCGTCCACAGGAAAATGGAAGTCATACCGACTGTGACTACCTTATCTTAAAAGGACAGGAAAATACTTTTGCAGCTGCAGGAGAAAGGACATTTTCCTTTAACGTATCCCCATATACTCAAGAGGAACTGACAACCAAAAGACATAGCTATGAATTACAGCCTTGTGGAAGTACGGTCGTGTGCCTGGATTATGTCCAAAACGGAATTGGTTCTAACAGTTGCGGGCCTGAGTTGTCAGAACAGTACCGCCTTGATGCAGAACAGTTCAATTTTGAAATTAAAATGATAATTAAATAATACAGAATAAAGAAGCTGCCAGCTTAAACGGAGCAGGCTATGGCAGCCATTTCCCAGAAGGGAATCCGAATGACTATTACTGTACTTGCTTCTCTGCCAATCTTCGCGCTATATCCATTCATGCAGAAGTATTTCTCAAAAGGAATTATGGTGGGTGCTGTAAAAGGCTGACTTTAATAATCCCTGGCATTCGATCATTATGACAGATGCCGGGGATTTGTGTATTACAAACTAAAAAAGTATGCTGCATATAAAATATTGACCAGATAGTTGCTGTAAAAATTTATCCATAAAAAATTCTGTAACAACAGAGTATGAATTGGAGTGCAAATTCCGGCTCATCTGAGCACGATATCCGTAAGCGCTTAGATCTTGGGTAGCTTTACTGTCTACGTTTTTAAACTCATAATGATAGTAAATAGATTTTTACTACACTCCGCTTGATAGGAGATAGAAATTTACTACATTTGGAGGTTTCATTATGAGTAAGAAACGTGCTCCAGGGCGTTCCCTGGACGAATTGATGGAACTGATAACCGAATGCAGACAAAGTGGCCTGACAGATGCTGCATGGTGTAATGAGCATGGGATATCTCCCAGCTGTTTTTACAATGCAGTTACCCGTCTCCGCAAAAAAACCTGTCAGATACCGGATCCAGCCCCCAAAGACAGCTCTCTTGACCTTACATCCCATAAACAGGATTACAGATGAAGAAATTGTGTCAGTATCTCATTTGGCACCGATTCATGATATCGGAAAGACCGTGCAGACAAAATATCACCAAACAAAAAATACATTATTCCCGTCCTGGGCGATAAACGCATAAATGATGTAACCACAGACGAACTGATAAAGATCCTGAAAGAGACCGAGATCCCTGATACCCAAAACTTTCCGATGGAAGAATATTCTATGTTGTGTGATGCAGTATCCAGTTTCTTTCGGAATGCCATGGAATTATACTGTGCAGGACAGGACAATGGTACGGCTGCTGCCAATGCCATAAGATCCCGTGGGCTGAGAATTTGGGACGATAGTGTTTCTTACGATACTTCCGAAGCTTATTCTTTCCAGCAGCTTTTGCAGCTACTGAAGATTTCCAAATGGAATGCCCCAACGCTTTATCTTCCCATGCTCCTGTCCGCCACTGCCGGCCTGCAGATTGCAGAGATTGTCCGTATTCATTTTGATGATATCGACCTTGATAATCATTGCCTTGATCTGCCGAGGACTCACAAAGACTACAACGGTCCCCGTTCCAACATCGTACTGTCCATGGAAAATACCAAAACGGTATACCTGCCAGATATTATAATGAACGAGATCAAAAATCAGGAAAAGCGTCTAAATGCACTACAAGAACAGGATGCGAAATTTAATCCATTCCGATATCTGATCTGGAGCCAGAGTGGGAGACAACAGCAGGAGAATTTTATCAAGAAACCTTATGAACGTATCCTGTCCAAATGCTCTTTTCCTGCATTTCCATGGAGAAGCTTTCTAAAGATACGTTTAACAGACATAGAGATAGACGAATTAGAAGATTTTTTAGGGTATGAGACTTCCATGAACTTTGGTGCCTGCGAGATTCCCATTGATAAGCACGATCTTATGAATCTTACAGGAACAACATACTTTTGAAAATATTGGCATAGTCAGCTTACCCGGCTATGCCGTATTTTATTACCAGCAAAGGTCATCAGTCCCCGATGCAGGCAGATACAACACACAAATCGAGTGACCAAAACTGTTTTTCTTTCCATGTCAGGCAAAAAAATCTCTGTTTTTCAATAGGGCTTTCCCTATTTTTGTGACCAAACTGCTTTATAATTGTATGCCCGAGCTAAAAACACTTGAATTTCTTCCATATTAAGTGACCAAGGTTGGCTTCTGATCCTATCGCAATATAAAAAAAAACTCTTTTTCTATAATATTTCCAACATGATTCTATATTCAAGCCGATTTTGCAAACAAAGCTTGCGCTTCCCTTACCTCCTGTTATATAATAAAAGATACTGTTAACGGTCATTACTATCATTATATGGGAAATAGTTTTGCAATTTTCTAAATAAGGAAGCTGTTTCTCACTAAAAAAGTGACCAAACCCACTTTTTAGCCCCATAATGAGCTAAAAAATAGGGCTTGTTTTTACAGATTATCAACAAGCTCTAAATCAGACAGATATTCTATGGCAGCAATCTATGTTTTGCAAACTCTGCCGTCTTTATTGTAAGATATATACAAAAATACGAAAGGAAAACTATGAGAAAATTAGCACTTAGTGACGAAATATTACTTAGTGTTGACAAAGCAGCCCGCTACATTGGCGGTGAAGTCAACTCCATAATGAAGGATAAAAAAGAGGTGACCACCCGGGTCGCATTTTGCTTCCCGGATGTCTAAGACACGATTTTTTTACCTACTCCCTTTTAAAATCACTTAGTGCTATTTGCCGTTATTTCCTACCTTTTTATCTGTATTATTTTGTGTTAGTTCGTGTTATTTAAGCTTAAAAGGGATTCAATAACACAAAATAAGCCTTTGACAAAAGGCCATTTTTGACCACCTTTTGCAATCAATTTTCTGTTTCATACTTTCGGATCATGCCCTTTTATATGACAAAATTTGATATTTTTGTAAAAAACAGGTTTTTATGCAATCTGTCAGTTATCTAATAATACTTCTTATGGTTGCAGTTCGCTTTCCAGACGGCTATTGCTGGTATTTTCTATTGCACCTGTTCACTCATCATAAAAAGTATCTTGTAAAGGAATTCCATTAATGTTAAGATAGAATCAGATAAAAGTACTTTCACATTCATCAATCGAAAATGCCAGGAGGTGATTGCTGTAAATGGCTGATGAAAACACCCTATTGAACAGTGATTTAGAGTCACGCTACGAAAAATACAAAGGCATTATTAAGAATTTTACACTCATGAGTGATATATTTATGCGAAACGTGTTCAAGAAAAGAGAATGTCTGGAATATGTTTTGCAGGTCATTATGGAGAAACAAGATTTACACGTGATTGATCAGATAATCCAAAAAGATTATAAAAATTTGCAGGGACGCTCCGCAGTAATGGACTGCGTTGCCAGGGATTCCACAGGCAAACAATTTGATGTGGAAATCCAGCAGGATAATGAAGGAGCTTCCCC
>NZ_JBCOMI010000042.1:0-32337 GCF_040924245.1 Ruminococcus sp. J1101004sp1_RTP21198st1_B9_RTP21198_201120
TGTTGATGGAAGCATTATACTACATTGGGACATTTTCCTTTGTGGTATATTAGGACATTATCATAAATGGTTCATAACTAAATAGCAACTTGCATAATTACACTTGACTTCCTAATATTTTGGTAGTAAAATTACTTCAGTTCGTTAAACAACTAAATTAAAAAAGGATTAAATTCCTTGAAGGGAAGAAGTAGAAACAGAAGCACCTTGTCTACAGAGAGCTGTGTCGGTGGAAAGCAGCGTCAGGTCTGTTTTGAAGATCATCCCCGAGAAGGGAAGCCGAACGCTTCATAAGTATCCGTTTTTTCAAACAGGAACCAGATACGAAGTGAAGAACTGCATCAAGTAGGTTTCCACGGTTGTTCCCCGTTATCGGAATCGCGTATGTCGGTACGTTGTCTTTTCGTACTTGTTTCAATGGGGAAACAGGGTGGTTGCGGTCTAATATGGTCCGTCCCTAGTTTAGGGGCGGATTTTTTTGTGTAACAGGAAATTCCGTTGGAACTTCCTGTTACACAAAAGCCCTGCCGGGCAGGATCGTACTGCGGCTGCATAACAGATAGTTCCATTTTACGAAAGACGAAAACCTGACAAGTAAATTAAGAGGAGGAGAGATCATGAAAGTCTTCAAAAAAATCATGAATGCAGTAGCAGCAGTAGAAAATTGTATTCTGGTAGTGTCTACCCTGCTGATACTGGTTCTGACCGTGGGAAATGTTTTTTCCCGAAAAGTGATCCATCGTTCCTGGTCCTTTACCGAGGAACTTGTGGTCGCAGTCTTTGTACTGATTACCTTAATGGCTGCAGCACTTGCATGCCGCGAAGGAGAACTGGTTAACCTGTCACTGGTTACAGACCGTCTCCCTGAGAAACTGAAAAAACCATCTGTTATCCTTACCACTGTTCTGTGCATTATTTTTACCGCAATCTTATTCTGGTTCGGTATGGAAAAAGTAATCACACAGCTGGAAAACGGAAAACGTACCTTCGTTCTGAACTGGCCGGAGTGGATATTCTGGTCCTTCGTGCCAATCGGATCCGGATGTATGATCTTACATTTTATTGAATACTGTCTTGACTATTGTACAGGCAATCTGAAAAAGGAGGATAAATAAATGATAAGTGCAGTTCTTTTTATTTCATTTTTTGTTTTCCTGATCATGGGAGTTCCCATTGCAATCTGTCTGGGACTGTCCTCCGTCTGTGCAATCCTGTACTCCGGAACCTCCCTTACCATCGTTGCAACCAATATGTATGCCGGAATCAGTAAATTTCTCCTTCTGGCTATCCCGTTTTTCGTACTTTCCGGAAATATCATGGCAAAAGCCGGAATTTCCAAAAGACTTGTCAGATTCGTAGATACCTGCGTGGGACATAAAAGAGGCGGCATCGCCATTGTATGCGTTATTGTAGCCTGCTTCTTCGGCGCAATTTCCGGATCCGGACCTGCAACTGTAGCAGCACTTGGAGCAGTTCTGATTCCGGCAATGGTAGAGCGGGGAGGCTTCAGCGCACCGTTTTCCACAGCCCTGATGGCAACATCAAGCTCCATCGCCATTGTCATCCCGCCAAGTATTGCATTTGTTGTATATGCTTCTATCACAGGCGTATCTATTGCAGATATGTTCATGGCAGGAATCGTACCTGGAATTCTGATGGGCGTTGCCCTTGTGATCGTGGTTATGGTGGAAGCCAGAAAAAAAGGCATTCAGCCAGCCCAGAAGAAAGCGACTGCAAAAGAGCGCTGGGATGCATTTAAGGATGCTTTCTGGGGATTCTTAATGCCGGTTATTATTCTGGGTGGTATTTATGGCGGTATTTTTACTCCTACTGAGGCAGCGGCTGTATCTGTTGTATACGGTCTGTTTGTAGGTATGGTGATTTATCGTGAGGTTAAATTAAAAGACCTGTTTGACATTTGCGTGGATTCTGCGAAAACAACTGGTGGAATCATGCTGATCGTAGCAAGTGCTTCCCTGTTTTCCTATGTATGTACCAAATTCGGTATCGCAGACGCAGCTTCAGCGCTTCTTGGAAGCATTGCACATAACCAGTTTACCTTCCTTCTGATCGTAAACATTATTTTCCTGATTGCAGGCTGCTTCATCGATGCAAACTCTGCTATGTACATTTTTATTCCGGTTATGCTTCCGGTATGCAAAGCACTTGGCTATGATGTGGTTGCATTTGGTGTGATGGCAACTGTAAACCTTGCAATTGGACAGGTAACTCCGCCGGTTGGTGTCAACCTGTTTGTGGCAATCGGAATCAAGATCAAAAAAGGCATGGAAGTTACCCTTCAGGAAATTTCAAAAGCAGTTATGCCCATGCTGGCAGCCTGTGTGGCCGTGCTTCTTGTGGTTACCTATATTCCGGTAACTTCAACGGCTCTTCCGAGAGCACTTGCTAAAAATGGTGCATATTCCGGAGATTCTTCCTCTGGTGACAGTGGCTCATCCGCAGCTTCTGCAGCCGGAGACGGGGATTATTCCTTCAATGAGATCGCAGATTACAGTGATCTTGGCTGGGAGGAAACCACCTGGAATTTTGCATGCTCTACAACTGAGACTTCTACCTGGGCGGACGGCGGCCGCAAGTTTGGCGAGCTGATGGAAAAGGCCACAGGAGGAAAAGTAAAAGTAAACATATATGCAGCAGACCAGCTGACAAACGGAAACCAGTCCGAGGGAATCCAGGCACTGATGAACGGAGACCCGGTACAGATTTCCATGCATTCCAACCTGATCTATTCTGCATTTGACCCAAGATTTAACGTAGTTTCCCTGCCGTTTATTTATGACTCTGTAGAAGATGCAGATGCTAAGTTTGACGGTGAGGCTGGTGAGAAATTAAAAGAAATTCTTGGTGAGTACGGACTCCATTGCATGGGTATTGCAGAGAACGGTTTCCGTGAACTGACCAACAGTGTCCGCGAAGTAAAATCTGTGGATGATATGAAAAACCTGAAAATCCGTGTTGCCGGTTCCAACCTTCTTATGGAATGCTATAAGAGATGGGGCGCAGATGCAACCAACCTGAACTGGTCTGAGACTTACACAGCCCTTCAGCAGAACACAGTTGAGGGTCAGGAGAACCCGCTTCCTGCAATTGACGCAGCCAGTGTACAGGAGGTTCAGCCATACTGCTCCATGTGGGATGCCATCTATGACTGCCTGTTCTTCTGTATCAACCAGGAGATTTATGATGGTCTTACACCGGAACAGCAGGCTGTTGTAGACGAGGCAGGACAGAAAGCCGTAGAGTACGAACGTTACATCAACCGCTCCGGTGATGAAGAGATCATGAACCGCTGGAAAGACAAAAACGGCGTTACCTTCACTGCAAAAGAGGATATGGACATTGAGTCCTTTAAGGAAGCTGTTGACGGTGTAGATGAGTGGTTCATTGAGGAATTGAAATCCCAGGGATACGAGGATGCAGAAGAGCTGGTAGAGGCATTTACCGGAATTGGCGATTACAGTGACCTTGGCTGGGAGGAGACTACCTGGAATTTTGCATGCTCCACAACTGAGACTTCTACCTGGGCTGATGGCGGCCGCAAGTTCGGCGAGCTGATGGAAAAAGCTACAGGAGGAAAAGTAAAAGTAAACATATATGCAGCAGACCAGCTGACAAACGGAAACCAGTCCGAGGGAATCCAGGCACTGATGAACGGAGACCCGGTACAGATTTCCATGCATTCCAACCTGATTTATTCTGCATTTGATCCGAGATTTAACGTAGTCTCCCTGCCGTTTATTTATGATTCTGTGGAAGACGCAGATGCCAAGTTTGACGGTGAGGCAGGAGAGAAGATGAAAGAAATCCTCAGTGAGTATGGACTGCATTGCATGGGTATTGCGGAGAACGGCTTCCGTGAACTGACCAACAGTGTGCGTGAAGTAAAATCGGTGGACGATATGAAGAACCTGAAAGTCCGTGTTGCAGGCTCCAATCTTCTTATGGAATGCTATAAGAGATGGGGGGCAGATGCAACCAACCTGAACTGGTCCGAGACTTACACAGCCCTTCAGCAGAACACCGTAGAGGGAGAGGAGAATCCGCTTCCTGCAATCGACGCAGCCAGTGTACAGGAGGTTCAGCCATACTGCTCCATGTGGGATGCCATCTATGACTGTCTGTTCTTCTGTATCAATCAGGATATCTATGATGGCCTTACACCAGAGCAGCAGGCTGTTGTAGACAAGGCTGGAAGAATGGCTGTTGAGTATGAGCGTTACATCAACCGCTCCGGTGCCAATGAGATCATGAACCGCTGGGAAGAGAAAAATGGCGTTACCTTTACCGCAAAAGAGGATATGGATATTGATTCCTTTAAAGAGGCGGTAGAAGGCGTAGACCAGTGGTTTGTAGAAGAACTGAAAAACCAGGGATATGACGATGGTCAGGAACTGGTGGATGCATTTAAGTAAGACAGCATAAGCATGTATCAATTTGATACATGTGTCTCATAAATTGAACAGTGCCCTATAGAAAACACCTCCCGGAATGTGAGTAACCAACATATTCCGGGAGGTGTTTTTGGCCTGTCTTACAGTAATCCAGTGATCCTGAGAGAGCACCACACCAGCAGCAGGGCCATGATTCCATTCATCAGCTTATAATGACTGCTGTAAAATCTTTTCAGTACATTTCCCGCAAATGCCCAGATTAGATTTCCCAGGGCTCCAAGAAACATCAGATATACAGCGAAGCAAAACAGTATAGGAACCCTTGCCTCATAGGGCAGAATATAAGCGGAAAACATGGTCAGCCCATAGATGATGATCTTTACATTTATCAGCTGCAGGAAAAATCCCATCAGCCAGGTTGGCTTTTTGTCCTGGACATTGTCAGAGGGCGGAATCCTGCGCCAGGTCTGCCAGGCAAGATAGAGTACATAAGCTGCGCCTAGATATTTCATAACCGGCTGGATCCCTGGAATGATTTTCCCAAGAGTACTGCAGAACAGTCCGGAAAGACACATCAAAGTGAGAGATCCGCTCCAGATTCCGGTCATAAAGCGGATATTACCGGAAATGCCGTATTTGCTGGCTGTGGACAGCAAAAGAATATTATTGGGACCAGGCGACCAGACGGTAAGGATGGCAGACAGGGTCATTTCTATGAAGACAGATAAAGGCATGGGACTTCCTCCTTGGGTAAGTTTAAACATCTGAGCTACGAAAAGAAAGGCGCAACATACAAAACGCTATGTGTTCGTAAAACCTACACAAAATATGATTTTTAATAATAACACAAAAATATCGGATTGTATATAAGAGGATAACGATCGCAATCGAAATTCGGTTAAATGTTTGTTAAATTCGTGCAAAATGGGAATGATTATGTTATAATGCAGAAAATAATATGAATATAAAAAAATAGAATTTGCTTTTAACAGAAAAAATGCTTTAAGTTTGAAAATAATAATACGTGAGGAGGACGTGTTTATGCTGAAAACCTGGATCCCGGAGGAGATTCCGGAAAAAGAGGAGTTGAAGAAACGGATTAAAGAAGCTGGCGAGAAGCTGTATCAGCAGCAGATGAAGCTGAAAGAACACAAGCTGCCTGTGCTGGTACTTTTTGAAGGCTGGGGGGCATCTGGCAAAGGTACCACAATCGGCAGAGTGATCAAATACATTGATCCCCGCTTCTTTAAAGTAGCAACCATGTCAAAGCCTACAGAGGATGAACTGCGCAGACCATTTCTGTACCGGTATTTCAATCAGATTCCGGAAGCCGGCAAATTTACCTTTCTGGATTCTGGCTGGATGGAGCAGACCTGCAAAGACTGTCTGAATGGTCTGGAAGAAGAGGATTATGCAAAGCGGATCGACAGCATCAAACATTTCGAGCGACAGCTCACAGACAACGGTTATCTGGTTCTGAAATTTTTCATGCAGATTGACAAAAAAGAGCAGACCAGACGTATTGAGAAGCTTAACAAAGAGCAGGATACAAAATGGCGTGTGGATGCCTTTGACAAGTGGCAGAACGAACATTACAAACATTGCCAGAAGGTTTTCGACCGCTATCTGACAGATACGAATACTTCTATTGCACCATGGTATATTATTGATGCAAAAGACCGCAACTTCGTAGAACTTCAGGTTCTTGAAATAATGGTAAATAACATTGAGGTAGCCTTGCAGAACAGCACACACAGCGCACCGCTTCTCCCAAACATTTTTCCGCTTGAGAAAATGCCGAAGCTTTCGGAAATCGAACTGACAGACAAGGTGATCGAGGATGAAGAATACAAGAAAGAGCTGAAGCATCTCCAGAAGAAGCTGGGCGAACTGCATAACCGTCTGTACCGCAAGCGTGTGCCGGTGATCATTACTTATGAAGGCTGGGACGCAGCCGGAAAAGGAGGCAATATTAAGCGGATCACAGAAGCCCTTGATCCCCGTGGCTTTGAGGTCCATCCAATCGCCAGCCCGGAACCTCACGAAAAGGCGCGTCATTACCTCTGGCGCTTCTGGACCAGATTGCCCAAAGACGGTCACATTGCCATCTTCGACCGCACCTGGTACGGCCGCGTAATGGTAGAGCGTCTGGAAGGCTTCTGCAGCGAGAACGACTGGAAACGTGCTTACAACGAGATTAATGAATTCGAGAAGGAGCTGTCCGACTGGGGTGCCGTGATCATCAAATTCTGGGTCCAGATCGACAAAGACACCCAGCTGGCCCGCTTCACCGACCGCCAGAACAACCCTGAAAAACAGTGGAAGATCACCGACGAAGACTGGCGCAACCGCGAAAAATGGGATGCTTATGAAGGGGCCGTAGATGAAATGCTTGCCAAGACAAGCACTGCCTATGCACCGTGGCATATCCTGGAATCTGTAGATAAGAAGTATGCGAGAATTAAAGCTCTTAAAATTGTAATAAAAGAATTGGAAAAGGCATTAGAGCGTACTTGAAAAATCATTCCCGCAATCTGCACGCCCCACTTTGCGGTATATTTTGCCCGAATTCGGTTGCCGTAGCCCGCTATGGCGCCCTCATCCGGACAAAATCTCCCACAAATTGTGACGCACATCTTGCAGAAGGCCTTTTTCAAACGTATTCTGGAATAGAAGCATAATAAGCAAAATCGCTGGCCAACAACCAGCGATTTTGCAATATATTCATGCAGCAGACCATGTAAGGAGCGGATTTCATGATGCCGGGATTTATGATTTCCGTCACGCTCTCAGATAATTCCGCATGGTTTTAAGCGCATTCTTTTCCAACCGGCTGACCTGTGCCTGAGAAATCCCGATTTCCTGAGCTACCTCCATCTGGGTTTTGCCCTCGTAAAAACGCAGATCAATAATATGCCGTTCCCGCTTATTCAGCCGGTTTATAGCTTCCCGGAGGGACAGATTTTCCACCCAGGTCTCCTCCTTGTTTTTCTTATCGCTGATTTGGTCCATCACATAAAGCGTATCCCCGCCTTCCGTATAAACCGGTTCAAAAAGTGACACCGGATTCTGTATCGCATCCATAGCATATACGATCATCTCTTTATTTATCCCTATTTCGCTGGCAATTTCCGCAATGGTAGGCTCCCTCAGATTTGTTTTCATATAGGTTTCTTTTGCATAAATTGCTCGATAAGCAATATCCCGCAGAGACCGGCTCACCCGGATACTGTTATTGTCACGAAGATACCTTCGTATCTCTCCAATGATCATAGGCACTGCATAAGTGGAAAATTTTACATTCAATGTAGTGTCAAAATTATCAATTGCTTTTATAAGCCCAATGCAGCCAATCTGAAAAAGATCGTCCATATTTTCGCTGCTGTTGGAAAAACGCTTGATCACGCTGAGAACCAGCCGCAGATTTCCTTTAATGTAAAGTTCCCTGGCTTCTTCATCACCCTCCTTGATCCTGCGAAAAAGCTCTTCTTTTTCTTCTGCCTTCAGTACCGGAAGCTTCGATGTATTGACTCCGCAAATTTCAACTTTGTTAAGTGCCATTATTTGAATCCTCCTTTTGTGCATCGCGAAGCGTGCTGCTGAGAACGAAGTGAACAGTAACAATGATTCTCACGTGGGAGGATAAATATTCTTTTTTCGGGAAAATATAAAAATTATTGCCCCTTGACAATTGGGAAAATAGAATTAAGCCTTTTTACAGCAATACTTTTCATCAATTTCTACCAGGATAATGTCATCTCCGATCTGCCGGATACAATTCCATGGAATTATATATTCACTTCCGGCTCCCCAGAAACAAAAGCAGAAACTGCCAGGTCCGGGAACCACAAGGGCGGTAATACATCCGGTTTCACAGTTAAATTCCACATCCACCGGACAGCCAAGTGTACGGCAGGTACAGATATTGATCACTTCTTTTTGCTTTAATTCGCAAATACGCATGAAAAGCACCTGTTTTTTATGATATTATGCAAAAAGTCTGAAAATATGTATGGAGTTTATTGACATACTTTCTATGATTAAAGTATAATAAGAAATAGGTAATTCAGTCCGTTTTATGTTACTGAGCAAACAGAAAAGAGGAAAGTCTGCTGCCCGGATTGTATGGCAGAAGGGGAGACATGAGGAAGGGGAAATAAATACATGAGATGTCCATACTGTAATCAGGATAATACAAGAGTAGTAGATTCAAGACCAGTGGAAGAGACCAATTCCATAAGACGCAGAAGACTGTGCGATTCCTGTGGAAGAAGATTTACCACTTATGAGAATGTGGAGACAATCCCGTTAACCGTAATCAAGAAGAATCTGAACCGTGAGCAGTACGACCGCAATAAACTGATCAACGGTGTCCGCCGCGCCTGCTACAAACGTCCCATTGCCAGCGATAAGCTGGAAGCCATGATCGATGCCATAGAAGGCGACATCTTTAATGCCGAAGATAAAGAAATCTCCAGCACGAAAATCGGAGAAATCGTGATGAGCCATTTAAAAGATCTGGATTCGGTGGCGTATGTGCGATTCGCTTCTGTGTATCGGGAGTTTAAAGATGTCAGCACCTTTATGGATGAACTGAAGAAATTTTTAAATTAGAAAAATCCTCGCCAGAGAGCGGGGATTTTTTTCTGTATAAACAATTGTTAAATGGAATAAAAAAGACAGGCCACAGCGGACCTGTCTTTTAAAAACTTCAGATAACAGAGAATCAGCAGATACCCTGAGCTTTCATAGCATCTACAACTTTCTCAAATCCGGCGATGTTAGCACCGGCAACATAGTTGTCTTTCATACCATAACGCTTAGCTGCGTCATCTGCTTTGTGGAAGATGTCTACCATGATTCCGTGAAGCTTCTCATCAACTTCCTCTGCTGTCCAGGAAAGTCTCATGGAGTTCTGGCTCATCTCAAGAGCAGAAGTAGCAACACCACCAGCGTTAGCTGCTTTACCAGGCATGAACAGAACACCGTTCTCCTGGAGATAAGTTGTAGCATCAAGAGTAGTAGGCATGTTCGCACCCTCAACTACATATTTGCAGCCGTTTGCAACAAGTGTCTTAGCACCATCAAGAGCAAGCTCGTTCTGGGTAGCACATGGAAGGTATACATCACATTTGATGTTCCAGATTCCGGTACCTTCTGTGTAAGAAGCACCCTCAACACGGTCTGCGTACTCTTTGATACGTCCACGTTTTACTTCTTTGATATCTTTCACAATGTCAAGCTTGATTCCTTCCGGATCATAAATATATCCGTTGGAGTCACACATAGCAACAACCTTGCCGCCAAGCTGCTGAGCTTTCTCTACAGCATAGATTGCAACGTTTCCGGATCCTGTTACGATGAATGTCTTTCCATCAATAGAATCGTTATGTGCTTTCATGATCTCATCAAGCATATAAACAACACCATATCCGGTAGCCTGTGTACGGATCAGAGATCCGCCGTAGGTAAGTCCTTTACCTGTGAGAACACCCTCGTATAATCCGCGGATTCTCTTGTACTGTCCGAATAAATAACCAATCTCACGTCCGCCTACACCGATATCACCAGCCGGAACATCAGTGTCAGCACCGATATATTTGGAAAGCTCTGTCATGAAGCTCTGGCAGAATGCCATAACCTCTCTGTCAGATTTGCCTTTCGGGTCAAAGTTGGAACCACCTTTACCACCACCGATTGGAAGTCCGGTAAGGGAGTTCTTAAATGTCTGCTCAAATCCAAGGAATTTTAAGATACCCTGGTTTACTGACGGATGGAAACGAAGACCACCCTTATAAGGTCCGATAGCGCTGTTAAACTGTACACGATATCCCTTGTTTACCTGAACAACGCCCTTGTCATCTACCCATGGAACGCGGAAGGAAATGATTCTTTCCGGCTCTACAAGACGCTCCAGAAGGGACATGCTGCGGTATTCTTCTTCATTTTTGTCAATTACGACCTTCAGGGAATCCAGAACTTCCTTTACTGCCTGGTGAAATTCAGGCTCACCTGGATTCTGTGCTACGACTCTTTCGTATACTTCTTCTGTGTAAGACATTGTAATTCCTCCTCATCCAGATAGGTGTAAAATTTTTTAACGACGCTATTATACACTAAAGTGCTAAAAATGAAAAGAGTTTTTTTCATATTTCCAAAAATTTCATTAAGGCTTGCGAAAATGAGCCAAATATGAGATGATAGATAGCAAGAAATACATTATGCCGGAGCAGGAAAAAGACAGATATGCCGGACATAAGTAGTAAGATGAGGAGTGAAATAAATGAAAACATTCGAGAAGTCCAGTAAACTGGATAACGTACTTTATGATGTGCGAGGACCGGTAGTGGATGAAGCGGCCAGAATGGAAGAGGATGGAATGGAGATTCTGAAGCTGAATATCGGCAATCCATATCCATTTGGATTTTCTGCACCGCAGGAAGTAATTCTGGACATGCTGAGCAATATTCGTACCTCTCAGGGATATTCAGATTCCAAAGGAATCTTTTCCGCAAGAAAGGCCATTATGCAGTATGCCCAGCTTCGAGGAATTCCCGGGGTTACCATGAGTGATATTTATACAGGTAATGGTGTCAGTGAGCTGATCAATCTCTGTATGCAGGCACTTCTGGATAACGGGGATGAGATTCTGATCCCTGCACCGGATTATCCTTTGTGGACAGCTACTGCGACTCTGGCAGGTGGAAATGTAGTTCATTATATTTGTGATGAGCAGTCTGAATGGTATCCGGACATTGATGATATTAAGAGCAAGATCACAGACAAGACCAAAGCGATTGTTATCATTAATCCGAATAACCCTACAGGAGCAGTTTATCCCAAGGAGATCCTGGAGCAGATCGTGCAGATCGCAAGAGAGCACGAGCTGATCATTTTTTCAGATGAGATATACGACCGTCTGATCATGGATGGCTATAAGCATACTTCTATTGCATCCCTTGCACCAGACGTATTCTGCGTTACTTTTTCCGGACTTTCCAAGTCTCATATGATCGCTGGTTTCCGTATTGGATGGATGATCTTAAGTGGTGCCAAGAATAAGGCGAAGGGGTATATTGAAGGTATTAACATGCTTTCCTCCATGCGTCTTTGCTCCAATGTTCCGGCCCAGTCCATTGTACAGACTGCACTTGGTGGATACCAGAGTGTAAATGAGTACATTCAGCCAGGCGGAAGAGTTTATGAGCAGAGAGATTTTATCTACAAGGCACTCAATGACATTCCGGGAATCACAGCCGTAAAGCCCAAGGCTGCGTTCTATATTTTTCCGAAGATCGATACAGAAAAATTCAATATTCACAATGACGAGCAGTTTGCTCTTGATTTCTTACATGAGAAACAGGTGCTTCTGGTGCCGGGAAAGGGCTTTAACTGGAATTGTCCTGACCACTTCCGCGTAGTATATCTGCCGAATGTGCGTCAGCTGGAGAAGGCTATGGACAAGCTGAAGGATTTCTTGTCCACCTATAAACAGCGATAAGAAGATAATAAAACAATGGCAGTCACAGATTATCCATTTACAATGCCGGAGCAGAAGCATCCGCTTCTGACTCTGACAGCATTAATAATTGAGGGAGGAACGGATTATCGGACGGATTAAAAAGAAAGGAGTTTATTTGAATGACAGGATTTAAGATGAAAGTAACACCGGAAATAGAGAACCTGACGGAGGTTTGCAAGGAGCATTCCAGCCTGGATCTGTCTCTTTATCAGAAATACGATGTAAAGCGAGGGCTTCGCGATATCAATGGTAAGGGCGTCCTGGCGGGTCTGACGCAGATTTCCAATGTATGCGCCACGAAGGTGGTTGACGGCAAGGAAGTGCCCTGTGCGGGCAGTCTTTCCTACAGGGGATATGACATCAAGGAGTTGACCAGGGGATTTATTGAAGATGACAGATACGGCTTCGAAGAAACTACCTATCTTTTACTGTTCGGCAAGCTTCCGAATGAGGAGGAACTGGAGGATTTCACCAAGCTTCTGGCGAACCAGCGCTCCCTTCCTACGAATTTCGTAAGGGACGTTATCATGAAAGCACCGTCCAAGGACATTATGAATGCCCTGTCCAGAAGTGTGCTTACACTTTATTGCTATGACAAGGAGCCGGATGATATTTCCCTTCCGAATGTACTGAGACAGTGCCTGAATCTGATCAGTGTATTTCCTCTTTTATCTGTTTATGGATATCAGGCTTACAATCACTATGTATGCGGCAAGAGCCTTTATATTCACAATCCGAAGAAAGAGCTTTCCACAGCGGAGAATATCCTCCGTATGCTTCGCCCGGATAAGAAATATTCCCATCTGGAGGCGAAGATCCTGGATCTTGCCCTGATCCTTCATATGGAGCATGGCGGTGGTAATAACTCTACATTTACTACACACGTTGTTTCCTCATCCGGAACAGACACTTATTCTGCAATCGCAGCAGCTCTCGGTTCTCTGAAAGGTCCGAAGCACGGTGGTGCCAATATTAAGGTTGTAAGTATGTTCCAGGATTTGAAGAAGAATGTGAAGGATATTTCTGACGAAGAGGAAGTAAGAGAGTATCTGAAGAAACTGCTTCGCAAAGAAGCTTTTGATAAGAGAGGTCTTATTTATGGTATGGGACACGCGATCTATTCGGTATCGGATCCCCGTGCCCAGGTACTGAAAGGCTTTGTTGAGACTCTGGCCAGAGAAAAAGGCCGTATGAAAGAATACAATCTCTACGCGATGGTAGAGCAAATGGCTCCGGAGGTTATCGCCGAGGAGCGCCATATTTACAAGGGTGTCAGCGCAAACGTGGATTTTTACAGCGGTTTTGTTTACAGCATGCTGGATTTGCCTCTTGAGCTGTATACACCGATTTTTGCAGTGGCACGTATTGTGGGCTGGAGCGCCCACCGAATGGAAGAACTGATCAATACAGACAAGATCATCCGTCCGGCTTACAAGAACGTTCTGGCTCCGGCTGTATACGTACCGCTTAAGGAGCGTGAATAAGAATGACAGTGAAGCATCAGTCTTCCCTGGTCCTGGAGGGCGGGGGAAGCAGGGGAGTATTTACAGCAGGGGTTCTGGATTATCTTATGGAAAAAGAGGTGAAATTCCCATATGTGGTGGGTGTTTCCGCTGGTTCCTGCAATGCTCTTGATTATGTATCCTGGCAGCCTGGAAGGACCAGAGACTGCATGATCATAGAGGATAAGGCAAACAGCTATATTGCTACTAAGGAAGCTCTTAAGAAGCATGAGCTTTTTGACATGGATATGCTGTTTGACAAATATCCAAATGAATTGTTTCCGTTTGATTTTGATACTTTTTTTCAGTCAGATACGGAGTGTGAGCTGGTAGTGACCAACTGCCAGACTGGTGATGCGGAATATATGACTGAGAAGCATGACAGACGTCGCCTGATGGATATTGGAAGGGCTTCTTCCAGTATTCCCGTTGTAAGTCCCATGGTAGAGATTGACGGTGTTCCTTATCTGGATGGCGGCATTGCAGATTCGATTCCCCTGATCCATGCCATGGAGAAGGGATATCGAAAGAACGTGGTGATCCTTACCCGAAATATGGGTTACCGCAAGAAGAAACCGGGAAAGAGCACTCCGCTTTATGTGGCTGCATTTCGGCATTACCCGGAATTTTTGAACACTTTATATAATCGTTACCGCAGCTACAACCGGACTTTGGAGCTTCTGGAAAAATGGGAGAGGGAAGGACATATTTTTGTCATCCGCCCGGAAATTCCCACTGTGGGGCGTGCGGAGGCGAACAAAGAGAAGCTGATGGCGTTTTATCAGCATGGTTATGATGTGATGAAAGACCATTATGAGGAACTGCAGGCGTACCTAAGCAGGTGACGGGATCCTGACAGAACCTCTTGGAAAACAGGCGCGAGGTCATGTGAATACATGATTTCTGTGCATTGCAAAGCGCGTTGCCGGAGTCTGTTTGAAAAATCATTCCCGCAATCTGTATTACCATAGAAAATAAAAGAATTAAAGGATGTAACAGAATGTTTGAACGCTTTTTTCCAGATAAATATCTGGATTCAGCATATGTAGTCAACTATGAAAAACTATACCAGGAGGGATACAGGGGGATTTTGTTTGATATCGACAATACCCTGGTTCCTCATGGGGCACCGGCAGATCCGGAAGCTGTCCGGCTTTTTCAGAAGCTTCGTGACATTGGCTTTTCCTGCTGTCTGGTGTCAAACAACAGGAAAAAAAGGGTAGAACCCTTTGCCGCTTCAGTAGGCGCTCAGTTCATTGAAATGGCTGCCAAGCCGTCCAGAAAAGGCTATGAAAGGGCCATGGAGAGACTTGGAACGAACACAGGGAATACGGTCTTTATCGGAGACCAGCTTTTTACCGATATATGGGGGGCTAAGAATGCTGGCCTTCGTAATATTCTGGTAAAGCCGATCAATCCCAAGGAAGAGATCCAGATCGTGCTGAAGCGCTATCTGGAGAAAATTGTATTACATTTTTATACCAAGGAGGAGAAGAATTCATGAACCATATTGTGGTGATCGGATTTATGGGGTCTGGCAAGACAAGAGTGGGGAAACGTCTGTCCAGTGACCTGGGACTGACATTTGTGGATGTGGACAAGGTGATCGTTAAGAAGATGAACATGTCCGTAAAGGAGATTTTACAGAAATTTGGAGAGCCATATTACCGTGCTCTGGAAACTATGACTGTGAAAGCTCTGATTGAAGATAAAGAAAGAAAAGTGATTTCTCTTGGCGCAGGTCTTCCGGTTCAGGAGCAGAATGAGCAGTATATTAAGCAGCTGGGTACAGTTGTTTACCTGAAGGGGTCTGCTGAGACTCTCCGCAAGAGGCTTGAGGGAAATAGCAATCCTCTTCTGGAAGGCGAAAATCAGGATGAAAAGATCAAAAAGCTTCTGAAACAGCGTGATCCGATTTATCATAAATTTGCAGATATTGAAGTTGTGACAGGAGTGAAGCCTTTTGAGGAACTAATCAAGGAAATTGAAGGACAGCTTCCGTGAATACAAAAGTATTTTGCCATAATATATGGGAAAAACAGGAAAATTTGGCTGCATATGAAAAAAAGTAGTTGAAAAAATGGTACATATATAATAAAATATTTCTAGTCATAAGCACTATAAGGAGGAAAAATTAATTATGATTTCAGCAGGTGATTTCAGAAACGGTGTCACAGTAGAAATTGATGGCAACGTTTGTCAGATCGTAGAATTCCAGCACGTTAAACCGGGTAAGGGAGCTGCTTTCGTTAGAACCAAATACAAAAATATTATTACAGGATCCGTGTTAGAGAAATCTTTCCGTCCTACAGAGAAATTCCCTACAGCACGTATCGAGCGTGTTGATATGCAGTATCTCTACAGCGATGGCGGATTATATTACTTCATGAACGTAGAGACATTTGACCAGGTTGGTCTTACAGAAGAGCAGGTTGGCGATTCTCTTAAATTTGTAAAAGAGAATGAGATGGTTAAGATCTGTTCTCACAATGGCAATGTATTCGCTATTGAGCCTCCGTTATTCGTTGAGCTTGTAGTTACAGAGACAGAGCCAGGATTCGCTGGAAATACAGCTCAGGGTGCTACCAAACCGGCTATCGTTGAGACAGGAGCACAGGTAATGGTTCCGCTGTTCGTTAACCAGGGCGACAAGCTGAAAATCGACACCAGAACAGGCGAGTACCTGTCACGCGTATAAATAACTACAGAGCAGTTATTTATGAGCAAGTAGCGGATTGCGAATATTCCGTTCTAAATAGCATAAGCTGTTTATTTATGTGCCATCGGCGTATGCCGGTGGCATATTTTGTTTAATTTCAGACACATTTTATAAATTATGATATGAGTGTCAAAAGGTCTTTTGCCACTCATTTGATACCCCGGATTGCTCCGCAGCTACGCTGCTCCCGCAATCCTCCAAATATTCGAAATCCACTGATTTACTGCGTAAATCGCTACTTTCTCATATTTGGCGTGTCCCAAGTTCAAACGCCTTATCGTGCAAGCACGAACGGCTTTTTGACCTTTTGACACTGGTATCATAAATTATTATATATCAAAAATAAGGAGGAGCACAAATGGAATATACAACACTTGGAAAAACTGGTCTTAAGATTTCCCGTATGGGATTTGGCGGAATCCCCATCCAGAGAATTGACGCGGAAGGTACTAAGAAATTAATGCAGCAGCTGGCAGAAGAGGGGGTAAATTATATCGATACAGCCAGAGGCTACACGGTCAGCGAGGAGTATCTTGGTTATGCCCTTGAAGGAATTCGTGACAAATTTGTAATTGCCACCAAGAGTATGGCAAGAACCAGAGAAGCCATGGAAGCAGACATTGAGAAGAGCCTTGGCAATCTTCGAACCAATCACATTGACCTGTATCAGGTACACAACCCAAGCATGGAACAGCTGGACACTGTTATAGGTGAGGGCGGTGCCTTGGAGGCTTTATTGGAGGCGAAAGCAGCCGGTAAAATTGGTCATATCGGTCTGACTGCACATTCTACAGCTGTTTTTGAGCGCGCACTGAATCTGGACTGGGTGGAGACAATCATGTTTCCATATAATATCGTAGAAAACCAGGGCGACGAGCTGATCCGCAAATGTCAGGAGAAAAATGTGGGCTTTATTGCCATGAAGCCATTAGCAGGTGGTGCAATTGAGAATGGCACTCTTGCACTTCGTTATGTCTGTTCTAACCCGGCTGTTACTGTGGTAATCCCGGGAATGGCAGAAGTATCTGAACTGGAAGAGAACATTAAGGCATGCTCTGACACAGCACCTCTTACAGAGGCAGAGCTTGCAGAAATGGAACAGATCCGCCATCAGCTGGGCACCAATTTCTGCCGTCGCTGCAATTACTGTGCGCCATGTACGGTTGGAATCAGCATCCCAAGCGCATTCCTTTTCGCAGGATATCTGGAACGCTACAATCTGGCTGACTGGGCGAAAGACCGCTACGGCAGCATGGCAGTGAAAGCTTCTGCATGTGTGGGATGCGGCAAGTGCGAGACAAGATGCCCATATCATCTGCCAATCCGGGAAATGCTGAAGAAGGTTGCAGAAGAATTTGGAGAATAATAAAAACTGCCCTGTGCGTCTTCAATGGTTTTTCAGATAATTTTGCAAAAAAAGAAAAAAAGTATTGACTCTATAGTAACTATATAGTTTACTATAAAGAAGCCTTAAGAAAACCTTATAGCAACTACAAAGTTGTGGATAAGAAAAATAAGCGATACTGGCCACGGAGTGAACAGTATCGAATACACGAAAACAGGATCTGATCAAGGAGGATTATGATGAAAAAACTGGTGGTTATGGGATTAGCAATGGCAATGACAGCGGCTATGGTAAATGGTGTATGTACTCAGCCGGTACAGGCAGCTGATGGAGAAGGACTGAAGGTAGCACTTTTACTTTCCGGAGCAGCAAATGACCAGGGCTGGAATCAGACAGCATACGAAGGAACGCAGAAAGCCTGTGAGAAATACGGATACGAGCTGGCTTACACAGAGAACCTGGAAGTTGCTGATATTTCCGCTGCTTTTGCTGACTATGCAAGTGCAGGTTATGATGTGGTAATCGGTCACGGATATGAGTTCGGTGATCCTGCACTGGAAGTTGCAGAGACCTACCCAGACACCAAATTCATCTGCACAGAGGCTGACGCTTCCGCTGACAACGTAGCTTCCTACGTTATGGCATGTGAGCAGACCGCTTATGTAGAAGGAATCATTGCTGCTTCTACTTCTGAGTCTGGTAAGCTTGGCGCCATTGGACCGATCCCTGGAGATTCCCTTGTAAAGATCATTAACGGATATGAAGACGGAGCAAAATCCGTAAATCCTGATATCGAAGTTCAGACAGCCTGGACAAACTCTTTTGTTGATACACAGCTTGCACAGGAAGCTGCAAAAGCTATGATCGACAATGGCGTAGACGTAATCAAGCATTGTGCAAATGCTTGCGGAAATGGTGCAATGACAGCAGCTGTTGAGGCTGGAATCTGGTGCCAGGGCGATTCTTACGATCAGAGCTCTTTAGCACCTGACAATATTCTTGATTCTGCAATTTACAATCTTGATGTTGTAATTGATACTGCCCTTGGCAGCGTTGCAGACGGAAGCTTTGAGGGAGATGTTTACAACCTTGGTATGGCAGATGGCGCAGTAGAAGTTCTCCTTTCCGACAATCTTTCCGATGATGTGAAAGCAACTGCACAGGATGCAATTGATAAGATCGTTTCCGGCGAGCTTGAAGTTGAGCGCGACTACACAATGAGACAGTAAGAAATCGGATTTGTAACCGCGGATTGAGATATCTGTTTTTTATGAAAATGGATCGCAATCTGAAATCCGGCAACTGATTGTTCAAAGACAAATGAAGCTGAAATGGAGGAAAGTTATCAATCAGTCAGTGGAGATAACCTTCCGAAGTTTCAGCTTTTTAAAACACTTTAATTATACGAGAAAAAGGAGAAAACCATGTCTCTTCTTCAAATGAAACATATCTGTAAATCATTTTCCGGCGTATATGCAAATGAGGATATCAACCTGACAGTAGAAAAAGGTGAGATCCATGCTCTCCTCGGTGAGAACGGAGCCGGAAAGACCACACTTGTTAATATTATATTTGGTCTTTACACTGCAGACAGCGGTGAAATTTTGTGGAAAGACAAGCCAGCGGATTTTGCCTCTCCAAGGGAAGCTATCGATGCAGGCATTGGAATGGTCCAGCAGCATTTTTCCCTGGTAAATAAAATGACAGTTCTGGATAACATTGTTCTGAATCTGAAGGACAACTCCTTTTTCCTGGACAGAGCTGCTGCAAAAAAGAAGCTGACTGATCTGGCAGAAAAATACGGACTCTACGTGAACCCGGATGCTGTGATCAGTGATCTGTCAGTGGGAGAACAGCAGCGCGTGGAAATCCTGAAAGCATTATACAGAAATGTAGAACTTCTGATTCTGGATGAGCCTACTGGCGTACTCACCCCTCAGGAAACCACACAGTTTTTCGATGTTCTCCGCAATCTGAAAAAAGAAGGCTATGGAATCATTATCATCACCCATCGTATGAGCGAGATTATGGCAATCAGTGACAAGGTTACCATTCTTCGGGATGGCAGACAGGTGGCAGATCTTGTGACTGCAGACACCAATCCGGAAGAGCTGTCTGCCTATATGATCGGACGAGAGCTGAATGATGACTATCATATAGAAGGTTCTCCCAAAAAAGATATTATGCTGGAATTGAAAAATGTGTCCAATCATCACAGAAAACACAGCCGTCATAAGCTTGAGAATATCAGCCTTACCATTCACAAAGGGGAAATCCTTGGAATTGCCGGTGTGGAAGGAAACGGACAAAAAGAGCTTGCAGAGGTGATCACCGGAATTCAGAAAACCGGTGAGGGCGAAATTCTTCTGGACGGACAGAATCTGGCAGGAATCAATATCCGCGGACGTTATGAAGCAGGTGTTTCCTATATTTCAGAGGACAGATTGTCAGACAGTCTGATCACCGGAATGAACATTTCAGAAAACCTTGTTCTCCGGGAATATGGGAAGCCTCCATTTGCAAACCATTCTATTATAAACAAAGCAGCTATTCGTAAAAATGCAGCAGAAAAAATGAAACAATATCAGGTGCGCGCATCCGGAAAGTCGGGGATTGATACGCTTGTAAAGCTTTTGTCAGGTGGAAACCAGCAGAAGCTGATCATAGCCAGAGAGCTGAACGATCATGCAAAAGTGATCGTGGCAAGCCAGCCTACCAGAGGTCTTGACATCGGTGCTACAGAATTTGTCCGTCAGCAGCTTATAGATCAGAGAAATGCAGGAAAAGGTGTTATGCTGATATCCGCAGACCTGGAAGAAATTATGGCGTTAAGTGACAGGATTGCAGTGCTTTTTGGTGGAAAAATCGTGGGAATCCTGAATAGAGAAGAAGCTACTGTACAGAAAATCGGCCTTCTCATGGGCGGAATTTCAGAAGAGGAGGCAAGATAATGGAGAAGGAAAAAAGAACAAGAGGGATTACAGATGTACTTCTGATTCTTGTGATTACAATTCTGGCAGGTACGGTTTTGATTCTTGCATGCGGCGCAAGCCCGATGGAAGCATACGGTCTTTTCTTCCGTGGAATCTTTGGAACACCTGCAGGATTTGCAGAAATTTTTGTAAAAGCATGCCCGCTGATCCTTACAGGTCTTGGCTGCGCAGTAGCATATCGTACCGGCTTTTTCAACATTGGTGCAGAAGGACAGTTTTATGTAGGGGCAATGGCAACTACCATGGTAGCTCTGAACTGGACTGCTGTTCCGGGAATACCAAGAATTATCCTTTCCCTGGTAATCGGATTTCTGGCAGGTGGCGTGTGGGCGCTGATCGCAGCAGTGTGCAAAGCAAAATTCAATATTTCCGAAATTATTGTCACTATCATGCTGAACTATATTGCAATTAATTTTCTTGGCTATGCAGTCCGTTCCTTCCTGATGGACCCGGAAGGAAATGTTCCCCAGTCTGCGAAAATTGACAAAGCCGTACAGCTTGGAACCCTGATCCGGGCAACCCGTTTTCATGCAGGTATTCTGATCGCAATCATCTGTGTACTTGTAGTATGGTTTTTCCTGGAAAAAACAACTATGGGATACGAATTGAAGGCAGTTGGAATGAACAAACGTGGAAGCACCTGCAACGGTATTTCTGTTATGAAAAATATTGTGCTTTCCGCCTTTTTAAGCGGCGGACTTTCCGCAGTGGCAGGTGGAATCGAGGTTCTTGCAATTCAGAAAAAGCTTCTGGAGGGAATCTCCTCAAACTGTGGCTATACGGCTGTTTTGATCGCACTTGTGGCATTTAACAACCCTATTGGCGTATTCTTCGTGGCAGTGCTTTATGCAGCAATGCAGGTAGGTGCAAGCTCCATGCAAAGACAGCTTGGAGTACCGTCTGCAATCGTTAATATTTTGATCGGTCTGGTTGTTGTTTTGATCCTGGGAAGAGAACTGTTCCATTTCAAAAAGAGACAGGCAAAAGTTGGAAAAGGAGGAAATGCGTAATGCTTCAGCAGATTTTCAGTTTAAGCTTTATGACGGCTTTTCTGGCCGCAGCAGTTCGTCTGGCAGTGCCGCTTATGTATGGCGGAATTGGTGAGACCATTGCGGAAAAATCCGGTATTCTGAATATCGGAATGGAAGGTGTTATGCTCAGCGGTGCATTCTTTTCCTTTGCAGGTGCCTGGTATTCCGGCAATCTGTTTGTGGGTCTTCTGTGCGGTATGGCAGGAGGACTTATTGTCAGTCTGCTTCATGGACTTCTTTCCATTACGCTGATCCAGAACCAGTCTGTTTCTGGTCTTGCCATCAACATGCTTATGCTTGGCGTCACCAGCTTTTTATTTAAATTAATGTCAAATGGACAGGGGTATCAGCAGATCGAGACCTTCCCAAACATTGCCATTCCCGGATTGTCAAAGATCCCGCTGCTCGGAGATGCATTTTTTAACTGCGATTTTCTGACCTATATCCTTTATGTACTCCTGATCCTTACCTGGATTTTTTACAAAAAAACCAATCTGGGGCTGTCTTTTATGGCAGTGGGAGAGCACCCGCGTGCAGCAGAATCCGCCGGCATCCAGGTGAAAAAATACCGCTGGATCGTGATGGTGTTCAACGGAATCCTAGGAGGAATCGGCGGTGCATATCTGGTACTGGTACAGCTTGGCGTTTTTACGGAAAATATGATTTCCGGCCGTGGCTATATTGCTCTTGCAACTGTTATTCTTGGACGATATACACCTTTTGGAATGTTTGGAGCGGCTCTCTTATTCGGAGCTGCCAATGCCCTGCAGATTCGTCTCCAGACCATCGGTGTATCCATTTCCCCGTTCCTTCTGGCAATTTTGCCATATGCGCTGACCCTTATTGCAATGCTTGGTGCTGCTGGAAAGAACAGTGAACCAGAAGCGCTCAGCAAGCCTTATGTAAAAGGCTCAAGATAGGAGTATCTATGGCAAATAAAGAGTATCTGAACGTAAATGAGCTGGCAACCTTATTCGGATTGAACGTGCAGACCCTGCATTATTATGACAAGATCGGAATTCTGAAGCCTAGCTACAGAGATCCGAAAAACGGATACCGGAAATATCGTTTTGATCAGACCTATAAGCTTGCATCCATCCGCTATATGCGAAAACTGGGTTATTCCATTGAGGCAGTCCGGGATTTTCAGGACACAAAAAGTCCTGATGAGGCGCTTAAAAGACTGAAGGAGCGTTCCGCAGCCATTCATGCCCAGTGGGAAGAGATGATGCGGATCGACCATGCGATTTTGCGAAAAATACAGTTTATTGAAGATTCGAAAGCAGGAATTGATTACGAAAATATCCAGGTGGTGAAATATCCAGAGCGAAAATATATTCCCATCGGAGCAGAAGAGGAGCTTTATGCAGGCGAATCCTTCTACTTTTATCCAACCATTGTATTTTATGGGGAAAATAGCAAGGAATTTGGAGCGCTTCTTACAGATGCCGTTCCAGAGGAAAATGCGGAGATACGCACGATTCCTGCAGGAACCTATGTTGTGGGGTATCACAAAGGGGCATATGAAGAGATTCAGGACAGCTTTAAAAGGATAAAGGAATGGGGACAGGATCTGAATCTGGAGGATACCATTCTGGCGCTGAATATCATCGACCAGTTTGTGGAACAGGATAATGATAATTATTCTACCAGGATCGAGGTCAGGATTGCAGATACAAAATAGAGGAAAAGCGATGCGAGAAAGAGAAAAAATGCAATGATTAAGAATGTGAGGGACAAAAAATGGCAGTAAAGATTTACCACGGAGATATTTTGTTTACACCGTCAGCAGACAGGTTAGAGATTCACGAAAACAGTTATATAATTGTAGAAGATGGAGTGGTTTCACAGATCTGTGAAAAGATTCCGGAGCAGTATCAAGGCGCAGAGGTTATAGATTACGGTGATAAGCTGATCATTCCGGCTTTTTCTGATCTTCATGTACACGGAGCACAGTATGTACAGCGCGGAATCGGTATGGACTGTCTGCTTTCCGACTGGCTGAATCATTATACATTTCCGCAGGAATCCCGTTTCCAGAATATGGAATATGCGAAAAACTGCTACGATGCATTTGTAGATGATATGCTCCGCCATGGTACTTTCCATGCCAATGTTTTTGCAACCATTCACCGTGAGGCCACAAACTATCTCTTTGATAAAATGGAAGAGAAAGGCATGTATGGTTATGTGGGAAAGGTGAACATGGACTGCAATTCTCCGGAATTTCTCACCGAGACCACAGAGGATTCCCTGAAGGAAACAGAGAAGTATCTGGCAGAACATGAGGGAAGCAAAAAGGTAAAAACCATTCTGGCTCCCCGTTTTGCCCCGACCTGCAGCAAGCCGCTGATCGATGGTCTTGGCAAGCTGGCTGCAAAATATCATTGTGGTGTGCACACTCATCTGGTGGAGTCTCTCTGGGAGGCACAGGAAGCTCTGAATCTGTTTCCGGGCTATGGTTCTGATGCAGAAATTTATGAGCGCGCAGGTCTGATGGATCACGGTCCGTCTATTTTCGCCCATGTTATTTTCCCAACTGAGGAAGATAAGCGGATTCTGAAAAAACATGGAAGCTTTTCTGTTCACTGCCCGGATGCCACTGTGAATATTATTGCAGGAATTATGCCGCTGCAGCATATGGAGGCTGAGGGACTGAAAATTGCCATGGGAACTGACATTGCCGGTGGCCATGGAATCGGCATCTACCGCCAGGTTGCAAGAGCCGTGCAGTTATCCAAGCTGAAAGAATTCTACGAGCCACAGGAGAGTAAGACCATTACCATTACACAGGCATTCTACCATGCAACCAAAGAGTCTGGAAGTGTATTCGGTAAGGTTGGTTCTTTCGAAAAAGGGTATGCATTTAATGCCCTTGTGATTGATAATATGGAAGATCCATGGACAAAAATGACTGCAGAGGAGAAACTGGAGCGTTTCTGCTACATCGGAGATGACCGGAATATTAAGGCCAGATATATTGATGGGGAGCTGTTGGAGCAGGAATTTTAGAAATTTGCTATTTAGTGTGTTGGGAGGGTGAAAAGTTTTCAGGAGGGACGCATTTGGACAATGTGTATTACTCACTCGCCGGCGCAACGCTCCGATGAACTAATCGCTAACTGCGACTAATGCGTTCGGGAGAGCCCTCACGCATAAGTCTCCGTAAGCGCTGGATTTCATCTGCGCTAAGAACGCGCCTGAAATGGCTCGCTGGAGTAATACACATTGCCCAAATGCTGTGTGTCGGCTGGGACTGATTCTATTTAGGAACTTTTAACGAGGAAGAGGGGGAGTGATTGGTTTTCTGATACTTTCTTGGCAATGATGGATTAGATAAAAACAATAAAGCTGCGAAGTACCAACCATCTAAATGAGGTATCGAAGACACATATAATAATATGTCAAGTTCTTTGTTTGCAAAACAGCCCTAAAAATGTGCAAATACTTCATAGAAATTGTAAAAGCCGCTAATTTCCGGCAAGATTTCCATAAACTTTCGTTTCCGATATAGTATATGGAAGCCAGTCACTCACCCTCCCCACCTGTTGAAAGTTCCTATGTACAAATAAGTCCTAGCCAGTACACAGCATTCGGGCAATGGTGATTGCTCCAGCGAGCCATTTCAGGCGCGGTTTTAGCGTAGGCGAAATCCACTGCTTACGGAGACTTAATCGTGAAGGCTTTCCTGAACGATTTAGTCGCAGTTAGCAGTTAGTTCGCTGGAGCGTTGCGCCGGCGAGTGAGCAATCACCATTGTCCGAGTGCGTCCGCCTTGAACAACTTTCAACACACTAAATAGCAAAACACCATATTGACAGCTTTGCAAAAAATGCATATAATAATATCTTAGCGAAAGCACAATTACACAAACTTCGTCTGCGCACCAGCAATACCTATTATATACGATTAGGGCTTGTACTGGTTTCGACGGGGGTTTTGAAGTTGTGGAAGCCATCCGCAGTCTCCCGAACTGCGTAATAACGGGAAATTCTAAATATAAACGCTGACGATCAGTTAGTAATGGCAGCCTAAGTGCTGCCCGTCAGTCCTGTTGCACTCACACTTCAGGAGTCTGGCGTCGACCTTGTGAGAAACCTTGCCGGGTAAGCTTTGCCCCGGTAGATGTATCATGAAGCTACTGAAGCAGTAAGCCTGTCGGTGGGCGTGCTGTGGAGGGAATGTTAATACAGCGACTGTGATGGGAGATGCCGCAAGGGATAGACTTTCGGACGCGGGTTCAATTCCCGCCAGGTCCATAGTGAAAACGCCGTATTTACGGCGTTTTTTCTTTTTCGTGTTGCATTTCGTGTTGCATAGTTGTGAAATGCGAATTAATTTTATCTGTAAATTTCTTTTGCTCATCGTTGATCACATTTCTGTATACAGCCTTTAGAACGGTATCTGTTTTCCATCCACCTCTTGCCATAATGTACTGATCCAGAATACCAATCGCGTGCATGATCGAAGCAGAGTAATGTCGGAGATCATGAAAACGGAATGGTATAACCATTCCTTCAAATGGACTTATTGATTGCTACAGTGCTGTTACAATATAAGGCTTTTATGTTTGGACTATTAAATTCATAGTCCATTACGTCTATACCGTCCGCGCAGGTCTGGTCTTGTAATTCCTCATATGTGCTCATGTAAACACCTCCCGCTTTAGTATATCTCAATACGTGTACAAAAATCTGTACAGTTGCTTCCACAAAAAGAAAATTGACAAATATTTCGGAGTGACATATAATATATTTAACAAGAGAACCGTTGGTCAGTGCACACCTGACCGCCGGATAAAGCATCAGCTAAAAATAGCGCCTTACTTTACCAGAGCAGGGGCGCTATTTTTTATGCGAAAAAGTAATAACAAGAGTTATGACTGCACAAAGCATAATTACAAAAGTAAATAAATCACTGTATGTAACCATCAGCACCAGCCTCCTTTCACAAAAGTGTCCGGCGGCTGACATAACACCCCAACAGTTCCCTGGGTAAATATATTATATTGTCAATGTACATTCTGGCAGATATGCCGATTATTTCCTTTTGTTTTTCACAAATTCAGCAAACTGGCGAATTTCATTCAATTCGTCTTCGGTGTATTCTTTGCCATCAAAATGAGCGGCAAGAGTGGTAAGTTCGTCATTAAGTCCGAGGAGAGTATCAGCAGAAACATTTAAGCAATCAGCAATTTTCTTTATTGTATTTACGTTTGGTTCTCTATTTCCACTCTCATATAATGAATATGTAGATTTTGCTACGCCAATATTTTCTGCCACTTCTTTCTGGGATAATCCAGATCTTAAGCGAGCTTCTTTTAAATTGTCATTAAAATTGTCACCCATAATTGGTACCTCCTGATAATTCGATTATAGTTGCATATTGAAAAACTGTCAACAGAAAAGTTTGCAAAATGAAAAGAAAAGTATTGATAAATTTGCAAATAGCAATTATAATATAATTTCAGTTTGCAAAACGCAAATAAGCGAAAGGAGGAAATGAGATGTTTAGAAATTTAGAAGCGGAACAAGCCAGATTTGGTTATACAAATCAGCAGATGGCAGACAAGTCAATGATGTTTGCAACTGACAACGAACCAAGAGAGAAAGGAGGTGACAACGATCGTAATGACGGTTATTTTTGGTTATCAGTGTCTTCGGTCGATTTGGAATTATCAGTACCTTCTTCAACAGGTGAGCATGTGTCTTGAGTCTGTGAATACTGTTTATGCAGCTCTTCGACAGTTTCTTTTAACTATGACATTTTTCTTGAAATATGTTAAGAGCACATAACTAAGTTCGGCACATAATTACGGTTATGTTCTTAAGCACATAACCGTAAAAACTGGCTGTTCTGTGACACACCAAACGGAGCCCAGGCCAGCGCTATTGTGTACACAATGGTAGAAATGGCAAAAGCCAATGGAGTAAACGTCTATCACTATCTTACCTATCTGCTGGAAAAACTGCCTGATGATTGGATGAGTGATGATGAATTAGAACTTCTGGCGCCATGGAACGAAACTGTCAAAGCTGAGATCGAACGTCGTGCAAACGAATCAAATCAATCATATGTGAATTGTCAAGGTGCTCCGGCTACTGAAAAGTAGTCGGGGATTTTTCTTACAGAGAATATTTAAATAAATATGATGTAAACAAAGACGCATGAGTGTGGAGTGTGTGATTGAGAAATTTCAGAAAAAGTGAAAATCAGTCAGGGCCCCCTTTGGGGAGTCCCTGACTAAATGTAGCTATTCCTCAAATTCCGCAATCACCACATACCCACTAAGCGGTGCCTTTTCCACACTGACAATGGTTCCTTCCTTTGCCTTGATTCTCTGTGAGTTCGGATAGCAGCCGGACATGGCTACAGCAGGCTCAATGATATAGCTGTAGTTCATGTAGGACTGATATTCCGTGATCTGAATCTTATCTCCCGGTTTCACCAGTCCCGGACGCTCCATTTTAAAACTTTCCTGACGCATGTGAATTCCCTCTTTTCAAAAATTGATTTATATTTTACACTGTACTTAGAGCGTGTTTGAAAAATCATTCCCGTAATCTGCACGCCCCACTTTGCGGGAGATTTCACCCGAATTCGGTTGCCGTAGCCCGCTACGGCGCCCTCATCCGAGCGAAATCTCCCACAAATTGTGACGCACATCTTGCAGAAAGCCTTTTTCAAACACGCTCTAGCATAGCACAAAACAGAAAAAAAGTCATCTGTAAGAAAATGTGCTGGCGTTCACAAAATCATCATACCCCTGTGTTAAGATACAGGTAAATCGTACAAAAAGGTATAAAAACCATGCGATAAATGAGGTTGACCAAAAAGGGAGGACAAGATATGGATACATTAAAAATCCTTGTAGTGGATGATGAAAGCCGAATGAGAAAGCTTGTAAAAGACTTTTTAACAAAGAAGAATTTTCAGGTGCTGGAAGCAGGAGATGGCGAGGAAGCCATGGATATCTTTTATAAGGAAAAAGATATTGCCCTGATCATCCTGGATGTAATGATGCCAAAGATGGACGGCTGGGAAGTATGCCGTGAGGTGCGCAAGAATTCCAAAGTGCCGATCATTATGCTGACAGCAAGAGGAGATGAGCGTGATGAGCTTCTTGGTTTTGACCTGGGTGTGGATGAGTATATTTCCAAGCCATTCAGCCCGAAGATCTTGGTAGCCAGAGTAGAAGCTATCCTTCGCCGTACCGGACAGACCGGAGCGGAAGATGTGCTCAGCGCAGGGGGAATTGTGATCGATAAGGCTGCCCATCTTGCAACAGTCGATGACAAGCCTATGGATCTTAGCTTTAAGGAATTTGAGCTTCTTACTTACTTTTTGGAAAATCAGGGAATTGCTCTTTCCAGGGAAAAAATCCTTAATTCTGTTTGGAATTATGATTATTTCGGAGATGCCAGAACCATTGACACACATGTGAAGAAATTAAGAAGTAAAATGGGGGATAAAGGTGAGTACATCAAGACCGTATGGGGAATGGGTTACAAGTTTGAGGTAGAGTGATGAAGAAATCAAAGAAGCCAAAGAAAATCCGCTCCATAAAGCACCAGATCACGTTTACATTTATAGGTCTTTTATTCCTTTCCATTCTCACGATTTCCATGATCAACGGAGCATTTCTGGAAAAATATTATGTGTCAAAAAAGACGGAAACTCTTCTGGAAGCAAGGGAAGTGCTGAGTCAGATCAACACGGATTCTATGACAGAGGACGATGTGGAAAGCGAGCAGGAAGAATTGTCTTCTGAGATCATTCAGGAAAGCTCCAGGAATAATCTGACCTGGGTGGTTGTCAATGAGGATAATACGAAATATCTGTGCTGGCCGGAGAATGAAGATCAGCTGAGAAGCAAGCTGTTTTTTGGTTATGCCAGTGATCTTGACATGGATAACGGAAAAGGCACAATTCTGAAACAGACGGATAACTGTGTGGTTCAGCAGGTATATGACCGTTTCGTGGGCATGGATTATGTAGAGTGCTGGGGGAAATTTGACAATGGCAATTATTTCCTGATCCGAAGCCCTCTGGAAAGTATCCAGGAAAGCGCAAATATTTCCAATAAGTTTTATTTCTTTGTAGGAATTGTCATTATTGTTATAAGTGGAATGTGTATTATGGCAGTAACCAGAAAGCTGACCAGACCTATTTCCGAGCTGACGGAGCTTTCCCGTAAGATGACAGATCTTGATTTTGAAGCCAGATATAAAAGCAAGGCCGGCAATGAAATTGATGTGCTGGGAGATAATTTTAACAAGATGTCCAGTCAGCTGGAGCATACTATTTCCGAGCTGAAATCTGCAAACAATGAGCTGCAGAAGGATATTGAGAATAAGGTGAAAATCGATGAAATGCGAAAAGAGTTTCTGGATAATGTTTCCCATGAGCTGAAGACACCCATTGCTCTTGTGCAGGGGTATGCAGAAGGTCTGAAGGAGAACATTAATGATGATCCGGAAAGCATGGATTTTTACTGTGACGTCATTATTGATGAAGCTGCCAAGATGAATAAGCTGGTAAAGAATCTTCTTACGCTGAATCAGCTGGAATCCGGAAAAGACGCAGCTGTTATGGAGCGTTTTGACCTGACTGCATTGATCAAAGGCGTTCTTTCCACCATGGATATCATGATCAGGCAGAAAGAAGCCCGGGTGATTTTTAATGAGACAGAGCCTCTTTATGTCTGGGCAGATGAGTTTAAGACAGAAGAAGTTGTGACGAATTATGTAAGCAATGCCTTGCATCATCTGGATGGAGAAAAAATTGTGGAGATCAAAGTCCAGAAACAGGAAAACAGAGTGAAAGTAACGGTATTTAATACCGGAACCCCAATCCCGGAAGCCGATCTCCCGAATCTGTGGAACAAGTTCTACAAGGTAGACAAAGCCCGCACCAGAGAGTATGGCGGAAGCGGAATCGGACTTTCTATTGTAAAGGCTATTATGGAAGGTATGAATCAGCAGTACGGTGTTCAGAACTTTGATAACGGGGTGGAATTCTGGTTTACCCTGGATCGGAAATAAAGTAAAAATAGTCAATCTTCAGGCTGGAAATCTGGTGCTTGAAAGAGAAGATAATTGTAATTTTTCATAAAAAAAACAGTGTTAATCTGGAAAGACAATACAAACTAACAAAACAGGCGGCAGCATGGAATTAGCTCTTTGCAACCGCCTGTTTTTGCGTTATACTGTAAGAATATGAAAGTGTATGTTCAGCAATATTGTGCTTTGGGAAGGCAGTATTTGCTGATTAAAAGCATTTATATGATGGCAGAAAATGCTGCACACAATAGACGCAGTATTGACGAAAAACAGACAACAGGAGGAGCCCGAATGATAGCAATAATCGACTATGATGCAGGCAATATAAAAAGTGTGGAAAAAGCCCTTCATTACCTTGGAGAGGAAACTGTAGTTTCCAGAGATCCTCAGGTATTACTGAGTGCAGATAAAGTAATTCTTCCAGGTGTTGGAAGCTTTGGAGATGCCATGAATAATCTGAATAAATTCGGACTTGTTCCTGTGATCCGGGAGCTTACAGAGAAAGGAACTCCATTCCTTGGAATCTGTCTGGGTCTGCAGCTCCTTTTCGAATCCAGTGACGAAACTCCGGGAGTGGAGGGACTTGGAATTTTGAAAGGTAAGATCGTGAAGATTCCCCCGGCTCCTGGACTTAAAATTCCTCACATGGGATGGAATTCTCTTCACCTTCAGAATGATGGCCGCCTGTTTAAAGGAATTCCGGAAGAGACTTACGTCTACTTTGTTCATTCCTACTACCTTCAGGCAAAAGAACCTGAAATCGTGAAGGCGACTGCGCAGTATGGCGTAACTATTCATGCCTCCGTTGAAAAGGACAACATATTTGCCTGCCAGTTCCACCCGGAGAAGAGCAGCAAGTACGGTCTGAAAATACTGGAGAATTTTGCGAAGCTTGGGAAGGAGGCATAATTATGTTTACAAAGCGAATTATTCCCTGTCTGGATGTAAATAATGGACGAGTAGTGAAAGGTGTTAATTTCGTAGACCTGAAGGATGCAGGAGATCCTGTGGAAATTGCGAAAGCATACGACGCAGCAGGAGCAGATGAAGTGGTATTTCTTGACATTACAGCCTCCTGTGAACAGCGTGACACAGTAGTAGATATGGTGCGAAAAGTTGCAGCCAACGTATTCATTCCATTTACAGTTGGCGGCGGGATCCGTACTGTAGATGATTTCCGGAAGCTGCTCCGCGAAGGTGCAGACAAGATTTCTGTAAACTCCGCAGCCATTGACCGTCCGGAATTAATCCGTGAGGCAGCAGATAAATTCGGCAGCCAGTGTGTAGTAGTTGCCATTGACGCTAAGCGTCGTCCTGACGGCGGCTGGAACATCTATAAGCATGGCGGTCGTTTGGATACAGGCATTGATGCCATTGAGTGGGCGAAGAAAGCAGAAGCCCTTGGTGCAGGAGAAATCCTCCTTACCAGCATGGACTGTGATGGTACCAAGGCTGGCTACGACATCCCATTAACCCACGCAGTATCTGATGCCGTATCCATCCCGGTCATCGCTTCCGGTGGTGCCGGTACCCTGGAACACTTCTACGAAGGCCTTACCGACGGCGGTGCCGATGCAGTTCTGGCAGCTTCCCTGTTCCACTATAAAGAACTGGAAATTTCTCAGGTGAAGGATTACCTGGCTGAAAAAGGTGTTCCGGTAAGACGATAGAATATCAAGGCGGACGCATTCGGACAATGGTGATTGCTCACTCGCCGGCGCAACGCTCCAGCGAACTAACTGCTAACTGCG
>NZ_JBCOMI010000043.1:0-30826 GCF_040924245.1 Ruminococcus sp. J1101004sp1_RTP21198st1_B9_RTP21198_201120
GTGGCTTATTCACTGAGATATGAAAGGTTGAAAAACCTTGAATTTTCAATAAAAAACACTTGATTATATGAGGAGGGTAACTATGAGAAGATTAACTATAAAACACAGTGCAATCGCATATATTTTGAACCGTGAAATGGGATATACACAAAATGCAATCGCAAAGCTTATGGGTGTATCTCAAGGAACTGTTTCAAATATGATTAAGGAATTTGAGCTCCAAACCAAAATTAGAAACTTACAAAAAGATCTGGATGACGCAAGGGCTATCATTGAAAAGCAAAACCTTTTGCCACAGAATGAGGACTATTTTTGCTAATAAGGAAGCCGCAGAAAGGTAGTAGATTATGATTAAGAGCTTTATTTTTGAAAATTTTAAAAGCTTTGAAAAGGCAGAATTAAACCTAGAGGCATTGACAAGTTTGATCGGAACAAATTCTTCCGGGAAAAGCAATGCCATTGAGGGAATCCATATTTTAGCTGATACTGCGACGGGATTGGAGTTAGGTACAATTCTTGATGGTACCCGTAATATGGACAGTCACATTCGTGGAGGAAGTAAATCCTGTTGTCGGTTTAAAACTTCGGCTTTTAAACTGGGCTGTCTGATTGATTTGGATGAAAAATATGATTTATATTATTATATCAAGATCAGTACCAATAAAAAAGTCTGGGTTGAGGAAGAAGCTTTATATAAAGTTGTGAATGGAAAAACAGAACTTGCTGGTGGGGAAAAAATATTTAAGACAAAGCTTCGGTCCAAGGAAAGTGGTGATATCCAGGCGGAATATAATGATAAAAAGGCTGGCAGAAATCCAGACATTCTTTGTATGCGGGTTTCTTCTGTTTTGGCACAGCTTAGGACAAAGCTTCCTCAGAACACGTATCGAGATAGAGAGTGCTTTGGCTATATTGAGCTGGTTCTGGAAAATTTAAAGAAAATATTTATATTAAATCCAGTCCCTTCTGATATGAGAGATTATGTGCGGATAACAGACACTGATTTAAAAGAAAATTGTGAAAATATTTCTGCAGTATTACGCCATTTGTGTGAAGACAGTGAGAAAAAGAAAGAACTTTTAAAGATAGTAAGTGGTCTACCAGAAAATGAAATCAAGGACATTGGATTCATCACCACACAGCTTGATGATGTTATTTTTGCACTCAGAGAAAAATATATTAATTCGTCAGAATTATTTGATGCAAAAAAATTGTCAGATGGAACTTTGAGATGCATAGCTATTGTGGCAGCCATTTTAACAATTCCTGAGGGCAGCACTCTTGTAATTGAAGAAATTGATAATGGAATACATGCAAGCAGAGTGCAGGCATTAATCAAAAATCTGAGTCTGCTTGGGGAGAAAAGAAAGATAGACATTATATTGACAACGCATAATCCAGTACTATTAAATGGATATAAAAAACAACAGTTATTAGGTGTCTCTGTTGTCTATCGTGAAAATGAGAAGGGAACCAGCAAATTTATTCCATTTGTAGACATTAGAAATTATCCGCAAGTATTTGTACGCGGTGGCCTTGGGGAAGCTATGCTTGACGAGTCCTTATTGAATTTAATTAAATGTCCCAGTGAGAAAAAGGATTATTCCTGGATGGAGGATTTTTAAATGAATATTCGTTTTATTGACACATCCATAGTAATGAATCTTTTGAGAATTCCACATATGTGCCAGGAATATGAAAGTGTAAAAAAGGAATTTAATGAGGCTATAGAACAAAACGAAACATTAATTTTACCGCTGGCAACAATCATTGAAAGCGGAAATCATATTTCGCATATTGCAGATGGGAATATAAGAAGAGAAAAAGCGGTAAAATTTCAGGAATTTTTGCGTAAAACAGCAAAGGAGGAAGCTCCATGGGAATTGTATGGAGTAGGTTTTACAAAAGAAGACTTACTTATAATAGCGGATCAATTTCCCGATTGTGCGCAAAAAATGGAGATGGGAATCGGTGATATGAGTATTATTCGCTTTTATGAAAAATACAAGAATGAAGTGCCTGCGGTTGGTCGGATTATGATCTGGAGTAAGGATAAGCACCTAAGCTGTTACCAGGATAATTTGTCAATTTCACGCAGATGGGAGAAATAGCAGTGGTGAAAAATACCCTTTTTTGACAAAAAAAATATTTTACAATACTGTGGTATGAAATAGGAAAAGGGGTATTAAAAATGAATTTGCAGAATAGAGTGGAGCAATATTTAGAATCTTCCGTATGTCATCCTAATGGTCTTTCTGCTTTCGCTCCTTTGTGCATGGCTCTACGCACGGTATATCACTCGGCCTATTGTGCGGCTGAGCAAGATTTCAAAGCAAATGGCGGAACTGGATTTTTCCGGTCAATGTAGTACAGGACGAGAAGATGAATTAGGTTGCTTGGCGCAAAATCTAAATTCATTATCTGCTTCGCTATCCACTGCATTGAACGACCTTCAAACTGCCAACCAACAGCTCAAAACAGATATTGAAAAGGAACAGGAGTTAGAAAGACAGCGGGTAGATTTTTTCTCGGCAGCATCCCATGAACTGAAAACACCACTAACCATTTTGAAAGGACATTTGGCGGGGATGCTGAACGGTGTCAGCGGCTATGAAAATCACATAGAGTACATGGAGCGTTCGCTTGCCGTTGTTGATAGGATGGAGCAGTTGGTAAAAGAACTGCTGTATGTTTCCAAAGCAGTGGGAACTCAAAAAACGGAATATGAAACCGTTGATTTTGCGGAAATACTTCGGGTACAGGTTGCCGCAGTAGCAGATTTATTGGAAGAAAAGAAACAGTACCTTGAAGCAAATATTCCTACCCACCTTTATTGTGTAGTGGAACAATCACAGATGGAACGGGCAATTCAAAATATATTAGTAAACGCAATTCGCTATTCTCCAAGTGGTGAATTGATTCGTATAGCTTTGTCCGAAACACATGGCACAATTCGTGGTGAAATTGAAAACACAGGTGTCCGTGTGCCTGACGATGCTATTCCACATTTGTTTGAAGCCTTCTATCGGGCAGATATATCTCGTAACCGCAATACAGGCGGAACTGGATTAGGACTTTATATTGTTCATAAAATTATGAAAATGCACCATGCAAAGTACGGCATTTCAAATACAAGCAATGGTGTACGGTTTTGGTTTGAATTGCCTTGCAGGCAGCCGATAGACAACTCCATCTAAAATCCATAATCCATGCAAACTATATCCAAGCTGCTTTGTTATATTATAGCTGTCCTCAAGAGGGCAGCTATAATTCTTATAAAGCGAGGTCTTATCTATGAAGAACAAAAAAATTTTGGCAATAGGCTTGTGCGGAGCAATCTGTTTAAGCATTGCAGGGGTTACTTATGCAAGCGCATTGGCTTCGGACACACCAAAGGTTTCAACATCCGAAACGGGAAACACATCCAGCGCAGATATTCTCTATCAGGATACAGACGGTGGACAAATCAGCGTTGACGGTAAAAATTGGGTTGCCGAGGCAGATTATGAGAAGAACAATGCGGCACCGGATGTGCAGTGGTGGACAGCCGATGAATACGAAGTGTGGATGAACGAACAGAAAAAAGAAATGGAATCTTTGATTGGAACCGGAGATGGTTGGTATGATGGGCAAGGCGCATTCCATGAATTTACGCAGGAAAGCGTAGATGCTATGATGGTCAGCTATAAAGAAACTCTGGAAAGTATCAAAAAGGGAGTATTGTATTCCAAAGACAACGGTGACGGCGATACCTACTCCATGATTCCGCCTACTGAAGATGTAGTTTCCTCTTATAGTGTTGATGTAACAAAAGATAACGGAAAAACAGTACACATTGGGGATTATTCCACAGTTGAGGAATTAGACAAAGCCATTTCTGATGCAGTTAAGAATGGTCAGCTCACACAAGAAGAAGCGGACTCCATTCAGCAATAATAACTAAACCATTCTGCTGTACGACAGCAAAAGAAAAAAAGCTGTCGTACAGCAGTTTGTCACATCTATAGACAGATAATGATAAATCACTTTTTTATTAAGATCAAAATCCTATTGACTTAGAAAAAAATAACTTATTATATTAGAACTGTAGCAGGAAATCATTCAGAAAATGGAGGGCTTACGATGAAAAAGGTAAGAACACGGAAAACAGGAATGCAGGAATTAACAATAGCCTGGATGATATTTGCAGTTTTATTTCTTGGAGTCTTTATAAGACCGGTGAATGTCCAGGCTTCTAAAGTGAAACTGAACAAATCGACAGTTACTATCTATCGGGGAGTTTCCACATCGCTGAAGGTATCAGGAAGCAAAAAAAAAGTAAAATGGAGTTCTTCTAAAAAATCAGTTGTTTCAGTTTCTTCTGGTAAAGTGAAGGGAATAAAAGCCGGAACGGCATACATTTATGCCAAAGTTGGAAAACGAACCTTAAAATGTAAGGTGACAGTGAAAGAGCCGGATAAATCCAAACGCATTAATCTGGCAAAAAAAGAAGCAAAGAAAATTGTAAAAAAATATGTAACTGCAGATTTAAGTACCAAAGAACGGGCATTTATTCTGTTTCGGTATTTAACGGAACACTGCTCCTGGCAATTAAACCAGTCTTCAGAAGCATACCAGAAGAATTATGGCAATGAAGCCTATGCAGCTCTGGTAATGAAAAAAGCAGCCTGTTCTGGATATGCAAAAGCATACACGCAGCTTTGTGAGGCTGCGAATGTTCCAGTACGGCATGTAAATGCGGGCAGTTGGACACACCAGTGGAATGAAGTAAAGGTAAACAGAAAGTGGATCAAGGTTGATGCATATGGTGGAATCTTTGCTGACACAACCGGAATTCGAAAATCCTTAAGAACTTCAGCGGAGGAGCAAGAACAGCTGGTATTTCATTTTACAATTGAGAGATGATTTCAGATTGAAAAAAAGCTGGGGCAGAAATGAGGTATGCCTGCAGATTGCATTTTGATAGCGATAGGAAGCTATATCCTAATGATTAAATTATCTCCTAAATCATAGTATAATTTAGAAGATAAAAACGGTTCGCGAGATTCGTTATGAAAATTTTGCATCTGATATTGGCTTGCGCATCTATTTGCAACCAAAATGCGACACTATTGCAACCGCTCTAATATTGACTTCGGATTCTCTTTATAATAAAATGATAGTCGTAAAAAGAAGGCACGAAAAAGCAGTTTGTTTAAAGCAGACTGCTTTTTTTGTGCTTTCTTGTCGTATAAATATATAGGAGGGCAACACATGGCAAATGTAAAAAAAGCAGTCCAAGAAGAAGTAACTGAAAAAGAAATTCCACGCGCAGCCTATGAAGGCGTCTTAACAATTGATGTTGATGCGCAGGTGGAAAGTGCACAGGAACAGGAAGATACCAGATGGCACCAGCTTTTAAATGCGCACAGAACGAGAAAGGTGCTCACGGGCCAGCTGGGTGGTATTGAAAAACTAGAAAGCGGTTGGATGGTCGCCGTCACTTATTATAATGGTTTTCGTATCATTATACCAATGAATGAAATGATGATCAATTTAAGCGGAGACGGACGAGAAAATGCAGATACCTTAAACCGACAGGTGCGGATTGCCAACAATATGCTTGGCTGTGATATTGACTTCATTATTAAGGATCTGGATACTAAAAGCCGGAGCGTGGTAGCATCCAGAAAAGATGCCATGCTGAAAAAACGGCAAATCTTCTACCTTGGAGAAGAGGGCGAAAAGCCCCTTCTATATCCTGGAAGAATTGCCGAGGCCAGAGTGATTGCAGTAGCACCAAAAGCAGTCCGCCTGGAAGTGTTTGGTGTGGAAGTATCTGTGCGGGCTCGTGATATGGCATGGGAATGGATGCTGGATGCAGGGGAAAAGTTCCAGGTAGGTGATTTGGTCCAGGTCATGGTCAATAAAGTAGAAGGAACGGAACCGGATGAAATTCATGTGGAAGTTGATGCGAAAAGTCCGACGGCGAACATCAATAAGGACAATCTTAGGAAATGCCACAGGCAGGGAAAGTACACTGGAGTTATCACTGAGGTATATAAGGGAACTTATTTCATTCGTCTGGATATTGGAATAAATGCGGTGGCGCATTCCTGCAACATGTCTGCACTTCCTGGAAAGGGAGATAAGATTGGAATCGTGGTGACCAGAATTAACGATAATTACGAGGTTGTAGAAGGAATCATCACAAGACTGATTAAAAGGTGGAAATAAAAGTTTAAAATCCTATTGACACAGAAAAAGCATTTTTTTTACAATCGGGGCAAACAGGAAAGGAGACAAATTGAATGACAAAAACGAAGAAAAAAAAGCAGACTGAAAAACTGTATTGTCCATACTGTGGAAGGATGGCAGTGTTACGCCCGGCAAAGCATGTCTATGGCAGTCAGAACCTGGATCCTGGCAATTACCTGTATGTCTGCAGTGGTTATCCATCCTGTGATTCCTACATCGGGGTACATAAAAAGACCATGCGCCCTATGGGAACCCTGGCAAATGGGGATCTGCGCCATAAGCGGATTGAAGCGCACCGGGCCTTAAACCAGGTGGTAAATTCTGGAATAATGACAAAAAAAGGTATATATCTGGTTGCAGAACAGGTTCGGTCTAAGGGAAAAAGATATGCACATCGGAAAGTTTTCAGAATACCGGTGCGAAGAAACTGCCCGGGAATGCAAGGCTTTACTGGAACAACATACAAAAAGAAAGCAAACTGTTTCAAATAAAACAGATCTGGCGGCATGAAGAAAGGAAGGCATTGTTTGCGTCTGCAGGCTAATGAAGAGGATGTTTACCGTTTAATGGACACAAAAGAACGGTACTTCTGGATGATTGGTATCGGCTCTTTACTGGAGGGAATCGCAGCATATTTCCTATACTTTCGGATCAAATGCTGGGACCTGTTATATCTATGCGTGATACTTGCCTTGGGAATTATACTTCTTTTAAGACAGGCTGTTAAAATCAGCAGAAAGATCATGGAAGCAGAAGTTTGCTATATGGAGTTGGACGTATACAGTCTGGCGGTCTGCCAACCGGAGAAAAACGGACATTATGAATGCTGTCGGATATTTTACAATGAAATAGACAAGATTGTAGAAGGCACCCTTCGAGGAGTCCCTGAGTTTTATATTGTTTTAAATGATCAGAAAGAAAGAGAAAGCTTTTTTCTTTTAGACGAGGAAGAGCAGAACCGAAATATCTTTCGAGTTCGTTCATTTGGATTTGACCATCAGGAATTTATCGAATTTTACAGGAAGCTACGGTGGAACGTACCTGGAAGGGTCCGGATCATCGGAACAAAAAATCAGGATGTGTGGAATCTTCGAAAACCAAATATGGAAATCTGTATCATAGCAGGAATGATTGCCTGTTATGTGATTCCAAAACTCCTGGAAGTCATGAAGCTGTTTTAGGAGGAAAAAGGCTATGAAATGGTACACGGCAATCGGCTGTAAAGGAGAAGATGGGGAAGGGCAGCTTCTGGTGAAAACTGATAACCAGGAGAAGGTACTTACAGAAATGGAGACCATGCTCTGGGCAGCCCTTACCTGGACAATATGTGCAGAAAACAGAATCTACTCTCAGATGTACCGGGTACTCTGTATTACATTTGGGAAAGAACGTGCAACAGAGTGGGCGGATGAAGAGGATTTTTTGTTTTGCTTAAGGCGCCTGAAAAAGCGCAGACTGGTAGCAGAATGCGAAGGGGAAAATAAAGAGGAGGCTTTGCAATTTCTTCTTAGTAAATCAGTAGTAGTCCCTGTTGTAGATTCCTTTTCTGGCCGTGTAAGGGAATTTGCAGAGAATCTGGTTCTTGGAAAAGGAATAAAAGCAGCGATGCGAGCACTTAAAAAGCCGGTATTTACTTATGAAGAACTCAGGGTGCTGCAGCAAATTTCCAGAAACGGGTACATTCCAGACCATCTGGCCAGCTTAAATGAGCAGGCAGGGAATGTCCTGCTATCAGCAGAAGAAAAGAAGAAAGTTCAGGATCAGGTTGGGGTGGAATTCATGCAGATTCTGATTTCCTTATATCAAAAGAAACAGTTTGTGATCAGCTACATCAAAGAAGGAGGCTTCCTTGAAGAAAAGAAACAAATGGAAAATATGGCTGTCTAATGCAATATTGAAACACCGGCGAACCTATGCCGGTATACCCGGATTTTTTAAAAAGAGAATTGTGAATACTTTATGTTTATCATTTCTCTTACTGTATGGAGGCTGTGCACTTGGCCTGGCACAAAGATCTGCCGGATTTGTGGGCTGGACAGTCTTTTTAACTATCTGTGGGATCGGGGATGCGGTTTATGTTTATTATCTGGCAGTGACAAGATCCTATGAGGTGGTGGAAGGAACAGTATCTGAAATCCATGCGGAACTTTTTTTTGATGGCTTTAAGAGGGTTATAGTGTTGCAATCAGATGGGCTTACTACCGAGCTGTTGCTTAACAAAAGAACCAATGTTATGCATGGGAAATCTTATCGATTCTATTTTAATCAAAATGCACATGCATTTTCTGGCATTCACAGGCTGGACGCTGCTTTTGATTTTGGAAATTTTTTTGGCGTGGAGGAGGTAAAAGAGTAATCCAGGGCGGGGAGCATCAGGCATGGTTCGAGTCCATGCCGCTCTGTTTCCATACAGCTGTATGGAAAATATGAAAAAAGGAGAGATTTTATTTATGTCGGAAACAAAATGTGGAACCGTGAAATGGTTCAGCGCAAAAAAAGGTTACGGATTTGTAACCGGGGAGGATGGGGAAGATTACTTTGCCCATTTCTCCCAGATTAAAATGGAAGGTTTTAAAAGGATTTCCGGCAAGCAGCCTGTACAGTTTGAAGTCGGTGCCGATGAAAATGGCAGGGAAATTGCAGTGAATATTGTCCCTCTTACAACAGGGGAAGAAGCGTAAGAGCTAACAAATTTTGAAACACAAAATATATAAAAAATGTGTTTGACAGCCACTATATCTTGTGGTAACCTTTAAATGAAATCATATTTTATCAGCCATTACATGGTTGATCTTTCATTTGGATCCGGACATTCCGGATGTTTATCTTTTGGGCAGTTCGCCTTAAAACCAGCAAATACTTTGGAACATTGGAAGACGCGAAGAGAAAGGTTTTCTTTTGGTGTCTTTTTTTGTTAAAAAAATGAAAAGGAGGAGCCAGAATGAGAAAAATCAAAGAGACTGTACTGGTCAAAATGAAAAAAAGAAGTGCCAAATAACCCAAAAAGAAAAGGAGAAGATTTATGCGGGAAGTAAACTGGGATGATGTAAATTTATTAGAACTTGGAGTGCTGCTTGACATGGCAAAGGATGGATATTTTTTCCAGATTGCGGATGGACGCATCAGATCCATTGTAGTAAAGCTCATTTCCTGAACTCAAAGGAGGGGCTATGTACTATAAGGATGATTTTAACGTGACATTTAAAGAGGAATCTGCTTTTTACAGATATCTGGATGATGTTGAGAAAAGGGCTGAATGGTTCCGTGCACAGAGTAAGAATCTGAAGGTAGAAGCAGTAACAAAAGATAGTATCTGTTCCCCGATTGGAAACATTGGTCTGGAATATTTAAAAGAAGATACCCTGAAAAATTCCGGGCTGATGATAAAAACCCCGGATCGCAGCTGCTATCTTGGAATATCTGCAGTCAAAAGCTTAAAAGGCAGAGCCCGGATTGATGGAAAGGCTCTTGCAGAACTGGACAAGGAAACTCTTGCCTATATTCTGAATGAATGCCTGAAAGTTTCTAAGGGAAAATCCCTACTCCGCTTTTGTGAAGGCAAGGTGCGGGCAGTTTTATCCGGTGATGAAAAGGATTATTCAATTATGTCCATGCCGGAGGTCTACACAATTGCAGGAGCTTATATCTATAGTGATTTTGAAACAGCTGCCTTTAAGTCCGGATGTGCAGACCACAATCTGGTAAATGCAACATGGGAGTTAAGGGACCAGCGGCTGAACGAATCTTATCAGGAATTATTAGGACGTTATGGGAAAACTTTTAATGGGGAACTGTCTGCGTCAGTCAGGATCAGCACATCTGATGTAGGAAGCTCCGGTGCCAATATATTTTATACGGTGTCTGCCAATGACCAGTATATTGTATTAGGTGAAACCCTGAAAGTGCGTCATAAAAACTGCAAGGGAACCGAAGATTTCAACCAAAATATGGCATCCATTTTTGAATATTATAAGGCAGCCGTACAGGAGGTTTTGCAGCTTTGTGATATCTGGGTGAATCATCCTGCAAATGCCATGATCGGTGTCATGAAGCAGGCAGGCTTTTCCAAAAAGCTGATTGCAGAAACGGTAGAACGCTACCGCGCATCAGCTGGAGAGCAACCTTGCAGTGCCTATGAAATCTATTGTGGAATCTGTGATGTTATTTCAATCGCAAGGCAACAGGAAACCAATGAACGGGGACTGCTTCTTCTGGAAGAAAAAGTGGCAGCCTGTGTAAACAGGCGCTGGCATGAACTTGATATTCCAGGTGAAATTAAATATTAGGTAAAAACAGACGAAGGCAGGAAATCCTGTCTTTTTTGTATACAGGAGGAAATTATGCAGTATCCGGATTGGCTTATGAAAGCAAAAGAATCTAAGAAACTACTCCAGTGGATACAGGATCCGGTGCACAGCTTCAAAATGTTTCACGGTCGGCTATTACTAAAATGCCAGGAAGAGGACTGCATAGTGTTTTATGCAGTTGATTCCAGGGAAAAGGATTGTTTACAGCTTAAGGAACCAAAGCTTTGTGGTGTACTTTATCTGCCGGATTATTTTTTGTATGAAGTGGACACTGCTTTTTATGAAGCAGTCGGGATACCTGCCGATTTTATTTTTCCAACCAGGGAAAATCTTAAAAAAGAGGTGGAAAGCAGGGTCACCCATCTGGTGAAGAATCTGATTGATACAAAATGGGACAAGCTCCTGTTAAAGTACCAAAACCAGAGGGACAGCCTTTTTCCTAATATAAACCGGACACAGGTGCAGGAAACTTCCAAAAGATACCTGAAGGCCCAAATAAAGCCGGAGGAGCTGTTTTACAGTCCGAAGTTTTCCTTTGCAAAGATGCAGGTGGAGTACACGGATGTAATGTTTCTTTACTGTCTGAACCACCACGAGAAGGCTGTACAAATGATTGCAGATAAATGGCTGAAGGAATCTCTTTGGGAGATTTCCCAGAAAAGGATCTACCTTGAATGTGTCCGCGAAGAAATGGAAGAGCTGCAAAAAAAGGCAGCATAAAGGAGGAAATGGATTTATGAGTAAATTTGAGTATCTGAATCTGACTCAGAAGATGATCAAAATAAGGAAGATGGTACCAAAACTAATCAGGAAACGGTACAGCGAAGAAGTACCTTATGATTTTGTGCGGCTGGATGATATTTATGAATACCTTACCCCGGCGCTTACGAAATATGGTGTGGATTTTGAGGTACTTACCGAAAAGCCCACCCAGGTGGATTCTTCCGGAAACCAGGTATATCTGATACCATTTGGCAATTTATGGCGGTATGAAGCAGATCTGAAGCTCTGCTGGGTAAATGCAGATCGTCCAAATGAAAAAAGTTACAGTGACATTCATGTGGTCGGAACCAATGAGGTTCCGGACAAAGCCAAAGGTGCAGCCTGGAGCTATGGACTGAAATATTATCTATTAAATAAGTATAACATCGTCCAGGCAAACACCGAGGATCCGGACATGCGCGGCCCTGCTCCGGATGGCGACAAAATAAAAAAAGAAAAAACACAAAACAAAGTAGAAAACACGAAACCAGACTTATCCCCTAAGAAAACGGTTTCGGTTACTAATGCTGTAAAATCAGAGCCCAAAAAGAAGGAAGCCAAAGAAAAACTAGTACATCCCCCGAAATCTGGTTCTGCTGAGGCTTCTGCTGAAGAAATCGGACAGTCCTTAAAACGAAACGAAAAACTTACCTCAAAGACAGTTCATAATGGCAATGCAGTGAGTGGCAAACAGACTGTTAAGATTTCGGAAGATTCTTTTGATCTTGAAATCAGTCCTGACGAGATCCGTGATTTACAGGATAATGATGATAATTTACCAGGCCAGATGCAGTTTGGCATGGAAGAAAAGAACCCAGAAGAGGTTTTTGAAGAGACAGACCAGGAAGAGGAAGAATTTCACCTTGTCAGTGAGGAAGATGAAAATCCATTTGACGACGAGAAGGAAGAGGAGACAGCAGAAGATTTCCCTATGGATTCAGAAGAGGATGATGTGGAAAAAGCGAAAAAAGTAATATGTAATTTTGGCTTATTTAGTGGGATGTCCCTTGGTGAAATTTTGTATAAACCAGACGGTCCCAAAACTTTAAGATGGATGGGAAGCGGATATAAAGGAAGCAATAACGAAATGAGGAAGGCTGCGAAGATTATTATGGATTACGAAGATCATAAAAAAATAGCAGCATAAAATGATTGTGGCTCCGGAAATACGGAGCCACATTTTTTAGGAGGAATCATGTACGAACATCCATTTACCATAAAAGAAGTGGCGTGGCTGTTATCCATCCGTTGTCTTGATGGCGGCTCCGCCCAGGAATTCCCGGTGGAATGTCCATACTGCGGTGACACCAGAGGAAAATGCAGTTTTTGTGTCAGTAAAAATGGAGAAATGAAAAATGTTTTTAACTGTTTCCACTGTGGGGAAAGCGGAAATATGCTTACCCTGTATGCAGACATTATGGGATTTTATGGAGCAGACCGGTGTAAGGAAGCTTATCAGGATATCCGGAAACGGCTGGAACTTAACAGGCAGGTGACAGGAAATGGGTATAAAAAGATGACAGCCAGTTCTGGCATGAAAGAGGTGGTGCCTAAAAAATCACCCGAGTACCTGGATTTTGTGTACCGGGAACTGCTTTCCCTTTTAAAGCTTCAGGAGCGCCATAGACAGGATTTTAAAAGACGCGGTGCTGCTGACATAGAAATAAAGGAACTGGAACAAAAAGGATATAAAAGTATTGAACCGGAAAATTCCGTTTCTATAGCAGAAAAACTGTTGAAAAAAGGTTTAAGGCTGGATGGAATCCCAGGTTTTTTCCGGAACCGGTCTGGTATATGGGAAGCAGCTTTTTATGAGGGAAACCAGGGCTATCTGTGTCCGGTGTATTCCCTTGATAGAAAAATGGCAGGTTTTCAGATACGTGTTGACAATCCTATAAATCACCGGAAATATATCTGGTTTACAAGCAGTGGATTTTCGGGAGGGACTTCAAGCGGCAGCCCGGCCGGGGTGTCCGGCTATATAAGCCCGGTGCAAAGGAGCATCCATGTAACAGAAGGAATTTTAAAGGCAGAGCTTGCCAGCCTGAGAAGTGGATATCCTTATATTGGAATCCCAGGGGTGGAAACTATAAAAGTCTGTTTCCTGTGCTTGCAGATTTAAAAAGCAGGGGGTTACAGACCGTGTACGAATGTATGGATATGGACAAAATGATGGATCTTACCTGCCGTTGTGACTGTATGGAAAAGTGCATCGTATGTGGGACACCGGAACGTTTGTTGAGAAAACAGGAGTGCCCACAAAAAAGGAGGAAGCGTGATACCATCCGGAAAGGATGCCTTAAACTGTATGACATGTGCGAAAGGCTTGGGTTAAACTGCCAGAGAATCAGCTGGGACACGGATGCAGACGGTTTGTGGCTTGGCAATTACAAGGGCGTAGATGACTGGATTTACAGCAAGCCACCAGAAGAAAAAGAGAGTTTTTATTGATTTAGTCAAATAAAAGGGGATCTGAAATCTGTATTCAGGTCTCTTTTTATCTGGCTAAACAGGCCAGTAGAAAGGAGAAAAAGATGGAAATCAGGGACAGACCATGCCTGGTAAAAACCAGGGACAGACCATTATCTAGGAGAGGAGAAAAACATTGGGTAAATTTAAGGGAAAAAGGTGGCTTGCAGGTGCAATGGCGGTTATGCTGTGCTGCAGCAGCTTCCTTCAGACAGGTGTTTTTACAGTATCCGCTGAAGCGGAGACAGAAGTGGCACAGGAGGCTGTGCAGGAACCGATGGCAGTAGAGAAAACAGAAGAAGAACTGATCGCGGAGACCGTTTCTGATCCTTCTCTTGCTCTTGAAATTAAGCAGGGAACTGCCTTTGATGTAGTGAAAGATTTTACAGGGTTAGGCTTAAAAGATGGTGACAGGGCAGAACTGAAAAAGGCTGCCATGGAGGATGGAACCACATTTGATTCTGGAAGACCAGGGATCTATAAATGTGTTTATCAGATCACACCTAAAGAAGGTGATTCTTATCTGGTTGCAAGAACCATTACCGTAACTGAAAAAGAACCGGAAACCCAGGCTGCTGGACATTCCGGTTCTGAGGAGTCTGGGGACAGCGAAGATCCTGACCCTCTGCCTGAACAGCCAGCAGTTGCTGTGGAAGTTCCGGCAGAAGAGGAAAAAAAGGATGCAGATCTGGCAGAGATACCAGTAGAAGGTGAAGAAGCAGATGTGTCTGTGGAAACAGAAGTGGATACAGAAGAGAAACCGGAGAACACAACAGAGACAGATATTCAAGAGGATGATGGTTTTGGTTCTGAAATTCTTCCAGAGGAAGAGTTTGACTCTGAACTGGAACGCGCTGAGGAAGAGAACACTGTGGATCCGGAGACCGGACTGACACTCGGTGAAGTGTTAGAGCAGGCCCAGGAACAGAACCTGGATCTTATGGAAATGGAAGAAGGGGAAACTGCATCTTTTATTGCTACATATGCTTCTACCACAACAGATGTCAGTGTAACACGCGGAAGCTGCTATTATTACAGTGACTATGATCTCGGTTCTTACCTGACCTATAAATATACCGTCAGCTTTAACAATGTAACAGCAACTGCCTATTGCATTCAGCCGTCCAAGAGTAGTCCAGGGGATGGTGTATTTAAGATTACCAGACTGGGAGATGGAAAGAAACTTGCCAAGGTCTGCTACTATGGTACAAAGGCATCCGGAGTTAATGGTTTCTTTAAAACAGAGCACCCGGATTTTTCCGCAGGAAAGCAGTTTGTAATTACCCACCTTGCAGTATCATACGCAAGTGGAAGTGACGATGCGTTTTCCGGTGCAAATGCAAACGGCCAGGCACTTGCTATGGAATTATATAACTATTGCATGGCTCAGCCGGAGATCCCAGATGTAGCCATGGCGTTTTCCAATCCGAATGTGACCGCTTACATTGATGGAAGTGAGCAGCGCACAGAAGAAATCAAGTTTAAGGCAGATACCCTGCAGAACATTACCATGAAACTTCCGGCCGGTGTGGTATTTCATAACGTGGATAGCGGTGAAACAAGCGAAGGTGGTGCTAAGGTAAAGGTGTATGGTGGAACAACGTTTTATCTATCCGCACCTCTGAATCAGGCCACAGCCGTTGCAGGTTCCTGGAAATCTACTATGAAGGGTTATATTACGAAGGATTTTTCCGCATATAAAGTAACCACAGGTACTGACACCCAGAACCTGGCCCTGGTATTCGGCGAGGGTGTGGACGATGAGAAATACGTGGATTTTTCCGTTACCTGGCTTCAGCAGGCGACCATTGAAATCATAAAAAAAGACAGAGGTTCCAATGCCCTTTTAGCTGGCGCGGTTTATGGCGTGTATGGTGATGAGGCCTGCCAGAACCTGATTGTGGAAATGCCTCCGACAGATGAAAACGGTGTTTCTTCTGTTACCATTGATAAAACACAGGATGTGGTTTATTTAAAAGAAATCACAAGCCCTGTCGGCTATCTTGTGGATGCCACTGCCCATGATGTGACCCTTGTCATGGGAAGCAAAGTTACCAAGGAACTGCTGGACGATGAGAAAAAGGCTTCTCTTACCGTTTATAAAGAGGGTGAAGTTTTAACCGGTGCAGATGTAACGGATGAAAAGGTAACCTTCCGTTATGAAACAAGAAGGCAAAAAGGTGCGGTATATAATGTCTACGCAGGAGCGGACATTGTGGCTGCAGATGGATCTACTATTTATCAGAATGGTGCCCTTGTAAAAGAAGGTCTGACAACCGGAGAAGACGGAAGTGCAACCCTTGATAACTTAAACATAGGAACCTACGTGGTAACCGAGACACAGGCACCGGATAAGCTGGTCTGCACAGGCGAATCCCAAACCGTAACCTTATCAGCTGCCGATGAAAACGAAGAAGTTTCTTTTAGCACGGTTACCTTTACCAACGACAGACAAAAAGCCTCTGTATCTTTGGTAAAACAGGATGGGGAAACCAGACAGCCGCTTGCAGGTGCAGTTTTTGGAATGTATGCAGGGAATGATATTGTATCTGCAGACGGGAATGTGATCGTCAGAAAAGACACCCTGATTGAAAAGGTAGCTACTGGTACGGATGGAAAAGCAGGTTATACCGCAGACCTTCCGGTTAACAATTCCTACTATATCAAAGAACTTCAGGCACCCCAGATGTACGTGTTAAATACTTCTGATGTTTATTCCTTTGCATTTAATTATGCAGGGGATAAAGAGAAAAAAGTAGAATTTACACATACTTTTACAGATGAGCGCGTCCGTGTGAATATCCATCTTACAAAGGAAGACAGTGAGACGGGAAAGAACGCACAGGGAGATGCAACTTTAGAAGGTGCTGTTTATGGTCTTTATGCAAGAGAAGCAATTGGTTACCCGGATGGCAGCAGCGGTGTCCTTTATCCAAAAGACGCCCAGGTTGCTACACTTACCACCGACAAAGCTGGAAATGCAAGTGTATCCGGTCTTTATCCTGGAAAATACTATGTAAAAGAGATTACTCCACCTGCAGGTTATGTCCTGGATGAAGAAGAGCATGATGTGGAAGGCAGCTATGAAGGTGACCAGGTGAAAGAAATCGATTGTACCATTACAGTTGCCGAGAATGTGAAAAAACAGCCGTTCCAGCTGATTAAGGCTGCGAATAACGGAAAAACAGATGCCGATCTGTTAAAAGGCGCCGGATTTTCCGCTTATCTTGCAAGCAGCTTAAGTACAAAAGAGGATGGTTCCTATGATTTTGCAAATGCCGTTCCCGTAGTGCTGACAGAAGATGGAAAGACCGAGATCTTTACGGACGAAAAAGGCCATGCCTGCACAATCCCTCTTCCATATGGTACTTATGTGGTAAGGGAAACCACAACACCGCATAATTTTAAACCGGTTGCTGATTTTACGGTTATAATCAGCGAAAATAAGTCAGAGCCACAGGTTTGGCGGGTCCTTTTAGACGGAGAATTTTCTGCAAAACTAAAAATCATTAAACAGGATGATGGAACCAAGAAGCCGGTCCTGGTTGCAAACACCGAGTTTAAGATTTACAACCTGGATGAAGGAAAATACGTGGAGCAAACCACAACTTATCCAAGTACCGTTACCCATAAATCCTATTTTACTGATGAAAATGGTTATCTGATCCTGCCAAGTGCCTTAAAATGCGGTAATTACCGCATTGAAGAAGTGACTGCCCCGGACGGCTATACCCAGAATACCAATTATGTAGAAATAAAGGTGGACAGCAACACTGCTTATCAGATGGATTCTACAACTGGGGATGCAATCATTACGGTTGTCTATGAGAACCATCCGGCAAAAGGAAAGCTCATCATCCATAAATCCGGGGAAACCCTAAAATCGTTCAAAAAAGATTTTACCTACGAGGAAACTTCCCTTTTGGGTGCAGAGTTTGCGGTTTATGCCGCAGAGGATATTTATACTCCGGACCACCAGGTGGATGAACAGGGTAACCGTGTTGTTATTTATGCAAAAGATACCCTGATCCGGAAGGTTACAACAGATGAGAAGGGAGAGGCAGTTTTGGCTGATTTTCCCCTTGGAACGTACCTCGTAAAGGAAATCAAAGCTCCAACTGGTTTTGTACTTAATTCTGAAAGCAAGGAAATTTCTTTCCTGTATAAAGACCAGGATACGCCGGTCGTGGAGAAAACCGTGGAATTTTCCAATAAGCGCCAGAAGGTAGATCTTAAAGTAGTGAAAGAGGATACCGAAAATGGTAAAAAACTGGAAGGTGCCGAATTTGGAATTTATAACAAAAATGACATTTTATCCGGTGATAAGGTGATCGTAAAGGCGGATACCCTGCTTCAGAAGGTCATGAGTGATAAAAACGGACTGGCACAGTTTACCCTTGATCTTCCTCTTGGAAAGTATTATGTGAAAGAGCTGCAGGCCCCGGATGGCTATGTTTCCTCGGATGAAATTATAGAATTTGATGCCAGTTATCAAGGACAGGATGTTAAGGTGGTAAAATTATCTGCTACAAAGAAAAACCAGCCAACGACTGTTGAAATCACAAAAGCAGATGTGATTACTGGTGTGGAGCTGGACGGTGCTTCCTTACTTATCCTGAATAAGAAGGGCGAAGTAGTGGATTCCTGGATATCTGTAAAGGACAAACCACATGTAATAAAAGGCTTAAAAGTTGGAGAGACTTATACTCTTCGGGAGCAGATTGCGCCGTATGGCTATTTACGCACAACAGATATCACCTTTCAGATTTCCGATACCGCAGAGGTTCAGAAGGTAAGGATGGAAGATGATGTTCCCATTGCACGCCTGCTGGTAAATAAAAAAGGTGAATTCCTGGACGATGTTACCCTGCTTGATAATGCCAAAGGTGTAGTGGAGCATTTCTTCAGTTATGTAACCGGAAGTCTGACAGATGTTTCTTTTAATGTGTATGCCGCCGAGGATATCCGCGCAACAGATGGTGTGAGCGAAAATTATTATACAAAAGATCAGCTGGTGGGTACCATTACGACCGATGGAACAGGTATCGCAGAACTGGACAATCTTCCGCTTGGCAAATATTATATTGTCGAAAAAGAAACCTCCTATGGATATGTATTAGATGACGAGCCAAGATACGTGGATCTTACCTACCGTGACCAGGACACTCCGGTTGTAACCTATAGTGCGGACTGGCAGAACCGCCGTCAGAAAGTGCAGGTAAATGTTTTAAAGAAAGAAAAAGACAGCGACAAGGTTCTTTCCGGCGCTATCTTTGGACTTTTTGCAGCGGAGGACATTACATCTGCAGGCGGTAAAGTACTGATTGAAAAGGATACCATCATTGAGTTGAAGACCACAGATGAAAGCGGATGGATCCACTTTATTGCAGATCTTCCGATCCGTGCAAAGTATTACCTGAAAGAAATCTATGCACCATACGGATATGTGCGTGCGACCGAAACCCAGGAATTTACTTTTGAATATCAGGGTGATAAAACCACCCAGGCTGTTTATGAATTTACCTTTGAGGATGTGCAGACTTCTGTAGAGCTTTCCAAGGCAGACTTAACAGATGGAAAAGAGCTTCCGGGTGCTTCCTTACAGGTATTAGATTCCACTGGAACTGTTGTGGAAGAATGGATTTCTACGGAAGAACCCCATATGATCCGTGGCCTGCTGGTAGGCGAAACCTATACCATGGTAGAAACGAAACCGGCAGATGGCTATACCACTGCAGAAAGTATCAAGTTTAAGGTGGAAGATACCGCCGAGGTTCAGAAACACCAGATGCTTGATGATGTGACAAAAGTAGAAATCAGTAAGACAGACATGACAGATTCCAAGGAAGTCCTAGGTGCGAAGCTGACCATCCTGGACAAAGATGGAAAAGTGGTAGAAAGCTGGGTATCTGATAAAGATCCGCATATGGTGGAGAAACTTCCGGTTGGAACATATACCCTTCGGGAAGAACAGGTACCGGATGGGTACCTGGTTGCAGAAGAGGTATCTTTTGAGGTCAAAGATTCTGGGGAAATCCAAAAGGTGGAGATGAAAGATGCCCGTCCGGTTGGAAAACTGGTTCTTAAGAAAACCGATGCAGAAGATAGCTCCCCTCTTGCCGGAGCAGAGTTTGAGCTTCGGATCAAGAAATCTGGAAAAGTTGTGGCAACCCTTGTCACAGATGAAGAGGGCGTTGCCACAAGCGGAGACATTCCAATCGCGACTTATAAAGATGGAAAGATGAAAAAAGAAATCGAGTACATCCTGGTTGAGACCAAAGCACCGGAAGGTTATGTAAGAAGTGAGAAAGAGGAAAACGTTGTATTTGAGTACAAAGATGATAAGACCAAAGAGATTGAGATCACCAAAGAACTTACTAATGAGCGGATTCCAACTGGCGGTTATGTAAAATCTCCTAAAACAGGAGATGACACCAACATTTGGCTTCCTATCTTTCTTCTTGTTTTATCAGTGGGCGGAATTGCCGGAATCTTCTGGTACACCAAAAAGAAAAATCATGAGGAATAAGAAAACTGGACTGTCACTTCGGTGGCGGTCCTTTTTTCGTGTAAAAAATTGGAAATGGAGGGAATTATGAAGCAGGTAAAAGAAATGGGAATCGTGGCTGTGTGCCTGATGCTGCTTGGTTTTGGAATCTGTATGGGAATCGGAACGTATCTTATGTACCGGGATGGGGAAGAGGAATATGACACTCTTCGGGAATATGTTACCGTGGAAGAACCAAAAGAAAATGCAGATGGTGAAGACACAGAGGAAAATCAGGAAGAAATCGTTACTGTGGATTTTGAAGCTTTGAAAAAAATAAATCCGGAGATCATTGCCTGGATCCGGATTCCGGACACCAAGATTGATTATCCGGTTGTGCAAGGGACAGACAACGAATTCTATCTGAAGCATACCTTTAAAAAGACAGAACATGTAGCTGGGAGCATTTTTCTGGATAAAGATAATAGTCCGGATTTTTCCAACCGAAAGAGCATTCTATATGGCCACAATATGAAAGATGGCAGTATGTTCCAGGGGCTGCACAAGTACGAAAATGAGCAATATTTAGAAACACACAATAAAGTGTACCTATATCTGCCGGATGGACAGTCCTTGACCTATTCGGTAATAAGATGCGAATATGTAAATGCGGATAGTGACATTTTCTGGTTGGGAGAGCAGGTAGAGCTGCAGCAGCTTTTATTATCTACATGTGGTTCAGACTCTTCGAAACGCCTGGTTCTTTTCTGTGAGCTGCCAGAGGAAAGCGAAGAGTCAGAGACAAATGGTGAGGGTATAAGTATGGAAGTCTTTTAATACCAGGAAAATAAAATGCCATAAATTACTTTATATCGTCAGGAAAATACGGAAATTATGTTTTAAGACTAAAAATAAATTATTTTAGCAGGTATGCAACTGATACCGAAATTTTACGTGATATATGGTGAAAAAAGAATAAAGAAACTTTGAAGGGAGGACTCTAAAAAATTTTACTTACAACTTATAGGGAAAAATTTAAGAAAACGAGGTAAACAGAATGAATGGATTAAAAAAGTGGATGGCAATTATTATGACAAGTGTTACAATTATGGGAAATATGACAGGACAGGGTATTCCTGTAATGGGAGCGGAAAAGGAAGTGCAGGAAGTAATTACCAGTGGAAACATTTATGTAACAGAAACTGGCGCAAAGGAAAGAGTTGTCAAAGTAAATGAAGACGGATCTTTTGTAACAGAACCGGTTGAAGAGATTTCTTCATACGTGACAAATGCGCCCTGTGAACACCCGGCGAGATATTTAGAAGCTGTGGGTAAAAAAACGGATTTTCAAACAGTAGGAACAGCAGGAACCTGTTATAAAGAAAGGCTGATTATTTCTAATAAATGCAATAAGTGTCAACGCAGAGGAATTAAAACTTATAGCCCATGGGTTCGCTGCAGTAAGCATAGATACCCATTGTTGAAAAAGACTTGTAGTATTTGTGGATATAAAAAGTAATTGCAATTAGAAAGGAGCAGTTAAATGAAACGAAAAAAATTTTGGATTGGCGTGGCAGCGTGTATGCTGATTGGTACTGCTTCAGTGGCAGCTAGTTCCGGAATTGAGTTGCATGAATTTTTCAATGCAAATAGAGAGAGGGTAATGTACCCGATGGCTACATTTGACGAAGATCCGGATTTAAGCACCAGCGGACCGCAGGATCAGGTATCCGTAGGGCAGATTATTGAAACAGAAGACGGAAAAGAAAAAGTTATTGCAGTAGATGGTCAGGGAGCTTATGTGACAGAAGTAATAGACCAGTAAGGGGAATATTAAACAAGATATGTTATTATAAAGTATATTCTGCTGTGTATAAATGTACAAACCAGAAGTGTTCTGTTAGAAGAGTTATTAAAACAAATGTTTCCGTACATCATGTATATAGAAATAAAAGATGCACTGTTTGTGGCTGGAAAAGGAAATAGGGAAGGTGAGCTAATGAATAAAACCAAAATAATATTTTTTTCTGCAAAAAAATAAAAAAATTACATTTTTCATGCGACCAATTGAAATAAAATACGTGATATAAGATAAAAAGGGAGGATAGCTTAGGATGGATGACGCACAGATCATTAACTTATATTTTGCCAGAGATGAAAATGCAATTGTAGAGACTCAAAATAAATATCAAAATATGTGTTATATAGTTGCACACAATATTTTATACAACAGGGAAGATTCTGAAGAGTGTGTAAATGATACATGGCTTTTTACTTGGAACAGCATTCCTCCGAGAAGACCATCTATTTTGTCTTCCTTTGTTTCAAAAATAACAAGAAATACAGCAATCGACCGTTATCGTAAAAGAAATGCTCAGAAACGGATGGATTCACATATGGAAGATATTGCTGGGGAAGTGGAAAAAATCGGAAGTGCAATTTCTTCTGATATTGAAATCTATTTAAAAAAGAAAGAACTTGTAAAACTATTTGACCACTTTTTATCAACGCTTTCGGAACGTGACCGGGATATTTTTATTAGACGCTACTGGTATATGGATCCCATAAAAGCGATAGCAGACCGACATGCTTGTGGGGAAAGTAAGATCAAGTCAGTTTTGGCTCGCAACAGGAAAAAACTTTATCGTTTATTAAAGGAGGCTGGCTATGAGGGATAATAAAGGCTGGGATTTTTTAACAGTATTTGAGGATATAGATGAGAAATACATTTATCAGGCGGCGAAACCGTGGAAAGAAAATAAAATCGTAAGAGTCAAGCACTACATACGGGTAGCAGCGGCTTGTATCATATTAGTGGCTGCTATTGGTGGTGGTCTTACACATCAGAATGAGGTAAAAGCAGCCTGGTATAAAATGACTTCTCTTATTGGCCGGATTTTGGGAATTGAGAAGGAAACCGATGAATATGTGAAAACAATTCAAAAGACAATCGAAAAAAATGGGATTGCGGTTTCGTTAGAGGAAGTTGCAGCGGATGCAAAAAGTCTTTGGATTGCATATTCCCTGACGGATGTAAATGGCGAAAATGACATTTCCATGAGCAGTGTTCAGGCTGCTGTTAATGGAAAGTCATTAGCGTTAGAAAATTAATATTCGCTTGATAACAGCAGCGGATCAGAAAAAATAAATTCCAAATACTTTGTAGCGAAATTTAATCGAAGTAGAGCTGATCATTTCCAGAAGTTTGAAATTCAAATAGGAACTTTCCAAAATCAAAATGAGCAGGTTGAGGAAAGGGATGTATATAGTTTTTCATTCACAACAGATCCAGAAGCACTGCAGGCGGACACAAAAGAAATTGACATTCAAGAGTCTATCCCAATTGAGAAGAATCAGACGTTTTTGATTTCAGAAATGAAATATAATATTTTCGGGTGTACCATTTCTGGATCATATTCCGATATGACAAATGAAGATGAATTCTGGCTTCGCGGGAAGGATGATTTAGGAAATGAATATGTTTTTAGTCTCACTTCCTACGATAAACCGAATCTAATTTTTGAATTACAGGATTTGGGGATTTCGGATCATGCAAAACAGTTAACGCTACAGCTTTATCACTATTCAGGAACTACAGGAAAAATGGTTTCCTATGAGCAGAAAGAATCAGAAGAGGCTTACATAGAAGAAATAGGAACGGTATATGATGAAGACCAGGCACCGGAAGACCTAGCGGTTTCAGTTGGAGATGGTATTACCGTTGATTTACAAAATTAAATCGGAAATGTAGTAGGAATGGGAAGGAGCTTCCTGTATACTTTAAAGAGTAAAAGGAATTGACCAAAAAGAATACCTCAAGTAAATTTAGATTATTACTGACCGGCCAGTTAGTAAAAATCTAAAGTACAAGAGGTATCTGAAATGAATGTTAAAACAAATAAGACAAAAAAGCAAGCAAATGTAGAAAATCAGGCAGTTAATCTTTTATCAAAAGAAGAACTCTGCAAGCGGATTGAAGGTGTTGAAAAAGAATTAAAATCGTATACCTGGAGAGAACTGGAAACAAACGGTAAATTTGCAAAAAATGATAAACTTTCCTTTATCACGGATGACATGCTTATAGTTGGATGCGATATAGGCAGTGAAACTCATTATATAAGAGCAATCGACATCCGAGGAAGGAAATTAAGCAGAAAAGCATTTGAATTCAGTAACACAGCAGAAGGCTTTGAAGCAGCTAAAGCATGGATGCTGGAGCTTGCAGTACAGAATAGAAAAAGCCAGATTGTCTTGGGGCTTGAACCGACTGGCCACTACTGGTTTACACTGGCTGCATGGCTGATCACGGCTGGAATCAGCGTTGTCCAGGTGAATCCATATGCTGTAAAACAGAGCAAGGAAATCGAAGACAACAGCCAGCTCAAGGATGACAGAAAGGATCCTAAACTGATTGCGAATCTTGTAAAAGATGGGAATTACGGAATGCCTTATCTCCCGGAAGAAATCTATGCAGACATGAGACGACTTTCGATGTTCAGGGATCAGCTTACAGAAGACCGTATTAGAAATATTAATCGTCTTCACAGGGAGCTTAAAATCTATTTTCCAGAATACATGGACGCATTTGGAAAAATCGATGGTGCATTCGCATTGGAAGTAGTGAAAATGCCGTGCATTCCATCAGAGATTACAGAACTGGGGACAGAAGGTCTGAGGAACATCTGGCATGAAGCGAAGCTAAGAGGACGCGGCTATAGCAGAACCAGTGAAATCGTGGAGTATGCAGAAAAAAACGTAGGACTGAAAGATGGATCCAGTGTCGGTCGTGAGACAGTGAAGTGGTTTGCGAAAGAAATCATGAAACTGGATGAACAGCTTGCCTGGATAGAGAATACCCTGCATAAAAAATGCATGGAAATACCTTATACAGAAAATATCCTGGAGATCAAAGGCGTGGGTGAAAATATTTTAGCCGGAATTGTGGCAGAAATGGGAGACATCAGCAGATTTGATGATGTAAAAGAGATCCAGAAATTAAGCTGAATGAGTCTTGTAGCAGGCAGTTCAGGTAAGCACAAAGGGCAGACAAAGATCAGTCACAGGGGACGCAAGCGGCTCCGGTACTGGCTGTTCCAGGCGGCAAGATCAGCAGTTTCCCATGCCGAAGAATTTAAAGAATTGCATGTATATTACACAACACGGGCTGACAACCCGCTGAAAAAGATGCAGTCCCTGATAGTGATAGCCTGCAAGATATTAAGAGTAATATACACCATCCTGAAGACAGGAAGAGACTATGATCCGCAAAAAATGTTAAAGGACATCAAACGGCCAAAAGCTGCATTAGCCGCAAAAGCAGCATAAAGAGCAAAACAGTCAATGCTTCCAGAACTCTGTCGAGGCTGTAATAATCCGAATTGGAGACTGGACAGGGTTCTGGAATAGAAACCCGTAAACGATGAGGTCTGAAACGGACCACATCAGTCAAAAGACTAACAGGAATCTGTAATGGTATAGCGTCCACTGAGTAAATCAGTACCATAATAGATGAATGCAGGTCAGTAACAATCGAACAGAAAAAAACAAGAGCTGTAGCCGGCATCGGTGTTTACCATGGGGCATGGATCCTGTTTAGGAGCTTGGCTGGCACTCAGTGTATGGTAGATGGGACGAAGGAAGTTGGGACATGATCCCTTTAGACACGGAAGGTTCATCATCATAGTTGATCAGAGGGAAAATAGCCTTTATAAAGCAAACAAAAGGGATGCTTTTAAAACTATATCCATTTATCAGCTATTCGGTACATGATACTACGATATCCATCACTCCCGGCTCTGTTTTTGAGGTAAATAAAAATCGTCAAAGCTTATAAAATCAATAAATTTAGGCTTGACAGAATAGGAAGGTTTGAAGAAAAATATGGACTGGCATTTACTCTCTTATCAGATCCGAAACATAAAGTGATTGAAGCATATGATGTCCGGAAAGAAAAATTATGGAAAAGTTTCTATAAGAATAGTAAGGACAAATTGCAGGAATGAAAAAGGAATGAAAATTTTATGCTACGATATTTATTAGTATGGATAATTCTGGAAATATCTGCTATAATTATTATGGGATAATTCCAAATTATCCTTTATTTTAGAATACAGAACAACGGAGATTGGACTATGACTTGGGAAGAACAACTGCAAAACTGTGTAACAAACGATACATCTGCCAGTGGAAGAATACTCCATTTAACGCCATATATGGATGAATTAATAAAAAGCACACATAGCATGGCTCTTCAAAAACAGTTTATCCCCCCCACAGCGGAGTGTAATTTTCAGTTTGCAGACGATTATCTCTGTGAAGATAAATACACTCCTGTTCCGAATCTTATTCATAGATACAAAAATAAGGCCGTTATAATAGCAACCAATCAATGTGCATGTTATTGCCAATTTTGTACGAGACAGCGCCTTACCCGTAGTGGAGAAATCAGTCTTGATAATTTTGGGAAAATACTGGCTTATATAAAAGAACACTCTGAAATAGAGGATATTCTGGTAACAGGTGGGGATCCTTTAATTTTAAATACCAGCAAAATTGTTGCTATATTACAGGAATTAGAAAAAATAGACAGCATAAAAATTATGAGAATTGGAACCAGAATTCCAATCACGCTTCCTCAAAGAATAAATACTGAACTAATTCAGGCTCTAAAAATGTTTAATCATCTGTATATAAATATACATATAAATCATCCGGATGAATTAACGTCGGAAAGCAGAGATGCCATCTTGGCGCTGGCAAATAATGGGATTCCGCTTGGAAGTCAGTCGGTCTTATTAAAAGGCATTAATGATGACTATGATATTTTAAAAAAATTATTTCAACAACTAATTCAAATAAAAGTAAAGCCTTATTATCTGTATCAATGTGACAAGGTGAAAGGCTGTGAAGATTATATCGTTGATATTCAAAAAGGTATTGATATCATTAATAAATTATGTAATCAAATCAGCGGTTTCGCTATCCCCAAATTTGTTGTGGACACACCAGAAATGGGGAAGATGATACTGGCACCCTGTTCGATGAGTGGAACTGATGAAGATATCTTTTATTTTTCAAATAGCAACGGACAGTGTTCTTACAAAAATGTAAAATAAACTACAGTACAGTAGCAGGAGATTAATATGAAAAAAAAATTATGTGTCGGAATTGCATACGATGTAAAAGAGGATTATAGCATTTCTGCAGAAGGTTTTTCTCACTGTGATTTTAGTATGCTATTTGAAATTAAGATGATAAAAGAACTCCTTGAGGAACGTGGACATGTTGTATATCTATTAGGAAACTATCAAAAAATTAATAAAATGTTTATGGATGGAACGTTTCCAGAAGTTGATATTGTTATGAATACTGCTGAAGGTATTCTCAGCAGAAACAGAGAAGGATGGTTGCCATCTCTGTTTGAAATAAATGATATCCCTTATTCGGGTTCAGACGCCTATGCCTTAAATCTGACTTTGAATAAATTACATACGAAAATCATAGCGGAATATCTTAAAATTCCAACACCTACGTACTGTAAGATTGATTGTATGGATGATGTCCAAATGGCTATCAAATCAGTAAAGGGACCTTGGATATTAAAACCCAATTATGAGGGGAGTAGTTCTGGTGTTATGCTTGCAAATTCAGAAGAGCAATTAAAACAAGTTTTTTTGAAATTGAGTGCGGAATATCAGCAAACGTTGTTATGTGAGAACTATATTGACGGGCGAGAATTTACGGTTGCACTTTTATATGACGGCGAAAAAACGAAATCTCTTGGGACAGTTGAAATTATCCGAAAAGGAAAGAAAAATATAGGAATTTTCAGTGCAGAAGATAAATATTCCGATACCTGTACTAAAATTCCCGCTATTTTACATGAAGATATTATTAACAGTATGGAAGAGGATGCCAAAAAGCTTCACCAGTTCTTAGAATGCCATGATTATAGCAGAATCGATTACAGGGTGGATTCGGATGGAAAGTATTATCTGTTAGAAATCACACCACTGCCAAATGTAGATTTTGAAAGTGGATTTGCCAAATGTTGTGAATATAGTAAATATAATCTTGGGAAAATATTAGAAGAAATACTTTACAATGCTTTACTGCGTTACAAAAACAGACAGGGGATTAAACTCCCCTAATCTGTCTTAAACGCTTTCATAAAAGCGGAGCGTTGTAAAATAAAAACCATTTTCTATGCATTTTTTGTATACTTTTTTAGGTGCGCTTCCAGCTGTGTTACGTGTTTTTAGTCCCATCGCTTTCTTTGCTTTGTACGTTAGCACTTTATATACATACCTAAAGCGTGGTTCTATATATTCCAGATTTGAACATGTTTTGAGTTTTTCCAAGCATTTTTCATATTCTTTAATATGAAAATAGTAAAATGCCCAGTTCAAATTGTGATATATCGCATATACTGGAATGTGCTGTGCTTCCTGTACCTTAATTAATTGATCGATTCGATTTAGTTGCTTTAATGCCTCATCATGCGTCCCCAAAACATTCATACAATTAAGAATGTTTGTTCGAATAGTAATTTCAGAATAAGGTTCCATTTCATATTGTAACGCTTGTTCAAAAATAGTAAGGGCAGATATAAAATCATTATCCAATACCATTTTTAATATTCCTTTTGTATTCAGCGGACAATGAACGGCAATACTTCCAAAAGAATCAAATAATTCGATGGATTCGTTAATCGGCTCAGAAATGTTCGCTAACTCATCTATATACAAGTAGTCTGTGGCAATGTTGTGAAGAACTTCTGCCAGATATCTTGTAGACTTTTGCTTTCTAAAAAATGCTTCTGCCGTTTTTTCCATGTTAATTGCGATTTCTTCTCCAAAAACCATGCTCGCCATGCGAAGCAGAACATAATATTCCTGCTCATACTGATTTTTTTTGTAATAATCTAATGCGGTTGCATAATATTTTTCTTGACTTTTTATATCTCCAGTTGAATCGCAAGTAGATGCTAATAACGATAATACTTTTATATACCAATGATTGCAGATACTATTTTTTTCAAAATGTTCTTTCAAGTGATTTAGTTTTGCGACTGCCTCTTTTACCTTACCATTCATATATAGACAATAAGACATCTGGTAAAGGACTTCTACTACAGTGTCTGATAATTGGTCTGTATCCAGATAACTCAGGCATTCTTCATAGATTTGATAAGCTTTAAGGAAATCACCCATATTTCTATAGCAGTCTGCTTCTGCTTTAAAAACATCATATTCTAAGGAATCTAAATGCAAACGATCCAAATCGACATATTCCAACATATACTTCGTATCATGAACTGCTGCTAATTCATGTATATAATCAGATATTCGCTCATATTTTGCAATTAACTCAATATAAAACATAATCGCAGCGTTATAATTTTGTGCATACTTATAATGTTTTGCAATCGGATACAATGCCGCAATTTCTTGTTCTACTGTTTTTGTCCTTTTACGCTGCTGCTCCTTTTTCAATAATTTTTTATAATAATTCGCCAAAATCTCATGCCACTCTTTTTGCTGTTCTGGTGATACACTATTTTTTATTAACTGATATACATCATTGGTTTCAAAAGAATAAGTTTTATCGTCTGGGCGAACAATTAATTGAGATATCTTTTCGATTTTCTGTAGCATATCATCCGCATTAATAATCTGAAATGGTTTTGAAAGCAATTCCGCATTAAAAACATTTCCGATAATGGATGATTTTGAAAGTACTTCTTTTAATGTATCATCAAGTTTGTCATAACGCTGAAGAATAAATTCTTTTAAAACATCTGCCAAGATACCGGAAGGCAATTTGTCACATATGCATTTTCCATTTTCGCATCGTATATAATGTTCCCCTTTTAAATAGTTAATTGCTATATTTAAATACATTATATTTCCGAATGAAGAATTCAAAATATATGCAAGATTTTCATTTGATATTGTAATATCGCCTAAGACATTAAAAAAATAAGTTTTTAAATCATCTACAGAAAGTTTATCAAAACATATAAAGTCTGTATGATTAGGAGGTAATTTATAAAACGGAACAAGGACATTCGTATTTTCCTCAATGTCTAACTCGAATATCATAAACGTTTGGTAATGCAAAAAGCGATTTAATAATGCTTCCGTTGTTTCGGAAAGAAATTTGGCAGTCTGAGAATCTAGATCATAAAATCGTTCAACATAAATAATCAACGGTTCTTTTTTACATATGGTCAAAAATTCTTTTCTAATCTGATCTTCAAAACATAAATCCGAATTATGCGACAGATACTTTGTATCTAATTCAAGTGCTGACATAACTGGTTCTAATTGAAATCGATTTTCAGCATTAGGAGATACCCTTATAACCTTTTTCTTTTCATGCAGGAAGCGTTGAATACAGCTTCGCTTTCCTAATCCTTTTTCTCCATAAACAATAATCGCATGTGACGTTGTTCGATAAGAGAAAATATTGTCCATGATTTTCCGTTTGTCTTCATTAATTTTATCATAATGATTTATTGAGAAAGGCTCTGGCACCACGTCCTCGTTATTGTTTTTTTCAA
>NZ_JBCOMI010000044.1:0-29936 GCF_040924245.1 Ruminococcus sp. J1101004sp1_RTP21198st1_B9_RTP21198_201120
CGCCTGAAATGGCTCGCTGGAGTAATACACATTGCCCAAATGCTGTGTGTCGGCTGGAACTTTTCAACACACTAAATGGCAACTTAGCTAAGTACCTTCCTGGACTCCTCATCCGCAAATTGCTGCCGTACCAACTGGTAATAGTATCCTTTCTTCGCCAACAGTTCCTTGTGTTTTCCCTGCTCTACAATCTTGCCGTCACGGACTACCAAAATCAGGTCGGCGTTTCGGATAGTGGACAGGCGGTGGGCGATCAGGAAGGAAGTGCGGCCTTTCAATAGTTTGTCTGTGGCCTGCTGGATCAGCTGCTCTGTTTTGGTGTCGATAGAGGAGGTTGCTTCGTCCAGAACGAAAATGGCGGGATCTGCCAGTACTGCGCGGGCAAAGGAAATAAGCTGCTTTTCTCCAGTGGAGAGACGGTCGCCGCCTTCACCTACGTCACTGTCATAACCTTTGTCAAGCTTTTCGGCTACCTCATCGGCATGAACTGCCTTCGCAGCAGCCTTTACTTCTTCATCAGTGGCATCCAGTCTTCCATAACGGATATTCTCCATCACAGTCCCGGAGAACAGATGTGGATTCTGAAGCACATAACCGATGTTACTGTGCAGCCAAAGCTGACTTCGCTCACGGTAATCTCTGCCGTCGATGAGGATTCTTCCCTTAGTGGGCTCAAAGAAACGGCAGGCCAGGTTCACCAGCGTACTTTTCCCTGCACCGGTCTCTCCGACGATTGCCACATTGGTACCAGCCGGAATTTTCAGGTTGAAGTTGCTGAGCACCTCTTCTTTTCCATCGGGATACTGGAATGAAACGTTTTCAAACTCAATGTCGCCTTTAATGGGTTCCCAGTTCTCCTTGTGGGGATCAAAGAAATCTCCATACTTTTCCAGAACCTCTGGGGAGTCTACCACCTGGGGCTTCTCTTCCAGAAGGGAGGTCACCCGCTCAACGTTGGCCTGAGCAGAAATGCACTGGGACAAAATTCCTGCAAGCCTCTGAATTGGTTCAAAAATTCCAACTGCATATGCAGTAAATGCAGCAAGTGTTCCTATGTCCATACTTCCATTCAGAACCATAATGCCGCCACGCTCCAGTACAAGGGCAGTTGCCAGAGCTCCAAAGAAAACTACCAGCGGAATATAAATTGCATTTAATCTGGCAGCCTTGATAGACGCACTTCTCATCTCCTCAGTGACAGAGGCAAACTCCCGGAAGTTTTTCTCCTCCACAACCAGGGATTTCACAGTTTTCGCGCCCATAATTCCTTCGTTGTAGCCACTTGTGATCTTGGAATTGATTTTTCTCACCTGACGGTTCCATGTGAGGATCTTATTCTGGAAATACCAGGTAAGGACTGCAATAGCTGGAACGATCAGCATGATCACCAAAGCCAGTTTCCAGTTCAGAAACAGCATTGCAACAAACACACCCACTACATAAAAGATAGCCCACAGCATATCGATCACATCCCAGGCGATCAACTCTGTGATCCTGGCTACGTCGTTCATTACCCTGGACAGGATATATCCAACCGGAGTTGCATTGTAGTAGGAAAAAGACAGCTTCTGAAGATGAACAAACAATGCCCTTTTCATATCACAGCCTGTTTCCACATCAAGTGTCATGCAGCCTCTGGTGAAACAGATGACGGACCACATCTGAAAGACGATCACTGCAATATACAGCGCAATAAATCCTCCAAGTCCTGCCAGAGTATTTTTCTCGATAAAGGAATCAATGGCCTGTCGCTGAAATAACGGCATGATAATATCCACTACGGAGCAGAGAATATTCATCACAATTACCATAATCAGCACATTTTTCCGGGGTGCAAGGAAAGGGAAAACCTTTTTCCAGATGGAAATATCAATGGATTTTGTATATTCTTTTTCTTCTATCCGCACATTGCACCTCCTTCCATGAGACGGATATCACTGTTCATCTGAATCTCATAAATGTCTTTGTATGGTCCCTCCTGGTGGATCAGTTCCTCATGGGTACCCATCTGCTGGATTTCTCCCTTGTCCATCACAATAATACAGTCAGCCTGCATAAGAGATGTGATCCGGTGGGAAATCATAATAACCGTTGCTTTCTCCATCTCTTTTTTCAGTTCTTTGCGGATCTTGTTGTCTGTCTCCGTATCTACTGCGGATAGGGAATCGTCAAATACCAGGATCGGAGCTTCTTTCATCAGCATTCTGGCAATTGCAACACGCTGCTTCTGTCCACCGGACAAAGTGACGCCACGCTCACCTACGATGGTGTCATATCCGTCTGTAAAATGAAGAATTGACTCATCTACACAGGCAATCTCCGCTGCATGGCGGATTTCTTCATCCAGAAGCTTCTCCTTTGTGATGCCAATATTCTCACGGATGGTTCTGGAGAAAAGGAACGGTTCCTGGAGTACCATGCCGATATTCTGGCGCAGGTACTGACGGTCAATGTCACGAATGTCTGTACCGCCAATGGTAATACTGCCGCAGTCTTCCGGCAGATCATATAAACGGTTCAGTAAATGGACCAGAGTTGATTTTCCACTTCCAGTTGTGCCAAGGATTGCAAAGGTGCTTCCGGATGGGATTGTGAAATTGATATTTTTCAGAACCGGGTGGTCTGGAGAATAACCGAAAGATACATCGCGGAAGCAGATATCGCCATCCATGGCAGGTTTCATTCCACTGACAGGTCCCAAAGTCTGCTTTTCTCCACAGCCTTTATTTTCGGAATCCTCACTCGTTTGCTCTGCTGTCCGCGCAGGAATCTTATAAGCCAGAGTTGCCTCACTCTGTCCTGCCTTCTTCTTTTTCGCAATATTCTCTGCATTTTCATTTCTGTCTGTAGACTTAGCTTCACACTTTACAGCAGCATCTTCTTCCTCAGCCTCCAGAATATAAGCCACACGTTCCATGGAAACCCCAGCCTTACTCATATCTGAAATAATCCTTCCCAGGCTTCGCACCGGCCAGGTCAGGGACGCATTATAGGAAATAAATGCCATAAACTCTCCCAATGTGATCTGTCCATTCACGGCAAAAGCAACACCAGTCACCATAACCACCAGCACCTGCAGGTTGGTGATCAAATCTCCCGATGCCCAGTAAACGCTCATCAGTTTTCCAAGATATACCCATAAATTGGAGTAGGCATTATTTTTCTCATCAAACCGGTCGATTTCATACTTTTCTCTACCAAAAGCACGCACTACACGAACTCCAGTCAGATTCTCCTGCACGGTACTGGAAAGTGCCCCCTCCGCCTCATCAGCATCCTGAAAACGTTTCCCGATCCTGGAATAGAAATAGCAGGAATAACCGATGATCACCGGGAAAAAAGCTGCTGCAGCCAGTGTGATCTGCACATTCATGGAAAACATGATTCCCAGATACAGTACGATCAGGAAACAGATTCGAAACACCTCCGGCAGCTGCCTGCACACAAAGTTACGGATCACTTCCACGTCAGAGGTACATCTCTGAATGATCTCCCCGGTCTGGTGCTTTACATGCCAGGAAAAAGGCAGATACTGGGTGTGGTGATACAAGGTGTCACGGATGGATTTCAGGAAATTCTCTGAGCCTTTTGCCAGGCACATTTTACTTAAGTAATTAAAAACTCCCGAAAGAACTGCCGAAGCAGCTACCAGAAGTGCTGCCAGAAGCAGTGTCTGCCGCACATTCAGACCATCCGGAATTCCATCCAGCACCAGAATATGGTCTGCTGTGTATTTCACGATCTGTGGGATCAACGCATTACATGCTGTAAACAACACCGAAAATAATAGCGTTCCCACAAAAAACCGGATATTTCCTTTCAGGAAACGGAAAATGATCCGGAATTTCCCGGTTTTATTCTTCGTATTCATACTTTCCCCCATTTTATAGAAAAAGGACACTCCCTGAACGAATCAAGGAATGTCCTCCTTCACTCCAAAAGTTTTACATATTCTTTCCAATGCATCATATTCCAAGGCCTTGTTTCCTACATAACTCTCAAAGGCTCCAAAAAATTCCCAGGCCGCAGGCTGCAGATACAGTTCTTTTTTCACATATCCATCCAGGATCACTGCTTCTGGCAAAAGACTTTTATAGGCGGCGCTCTGTGCCCCCAGCACATAAATCCTGTGCTCCTTCGACAGCTGCTCCAAAGCTTTTTTCTGCTCTGCAGTTGGTGCAAGCTCACCATTTACCAGAATACTTCCCGGAACCGGCTTTTGTACCAGCTTCATGGAAATACGCTCTCCCTGCAGGTTCCATTTCCCACACACAAGGTAAGTCTCACCATTGTAGGAAACCGTTTCCACCTGGTTCTCCTCTGGTCTGGCTGCAGCAAGTACCGGAAGGCGCATTATCCGAAGGCGGTTTTCCTTTCCGTAGTCTCCCAGCTGCTGGCAATCTGCCGGAGCATATATCCGGTCAAATACAGTAAGGGCTTTTCGCCATCTTGCCGGATATTTTTCATGGATGTAAGGCAGAAAATCAAGATCCACCAGAACTTTCATTTTCGCCGGTGCCTCTGCTGCCAGATAATATGGCAGATACCCTGTACTTCCAGCCATGATCACCACATCCCAGGAACTGCTGCCGAACAGCCTGCCCCACTCTCTTCTGGCAAGCATTCGCATATATCTTCGTATTTCCGGATTTTCCAGATAAAGAGCCGGATTTTTCTCAATCATACGGTAATTCAGGAAATCCTCCTCACTCAGAGTCATCCTTCCTGCGCCCATCACTTTTGGAATCTCTTTTTCAAAGGCGAGAAATTCTTTCACATCTCCCCTGCTTCCAAGCCAGCCACTATAAATAACCGTATCATATTTTTCCCTGTCCATACTGTCTGCAAGCTTTCGGACAACAAGCTTAGCCTCCCGCTCGGCTTTCCAGCTGCTAAGGATCAGGACTTTCTTCCTTTCCTCCTGATTTCGAAGGGAGAAAAACTCCATTCCAGGCACTGCATTCTGACTTCGGATACACTCCAGAAGACTGCCTCTGCCTTCTTTTAATCCTTCCTTTTTCTCTATGATCACTTTTCCATCATAGACTTTTCCCAGGGTGCATTTTTCCAGCCATGCTTCCTTCGCTTTACTCTTAGACGGAGCGCAGATATAATCTGTTTTCAGAAGCTCCCTTGCCGTAACTGAGAGAAATTCTGCAGTCTCCACAGACTTCCTATCATAAATTTCCAGCATGGGATTAAAATAAACCTGTGTTTCTTTTTTCACAAAAGAGCCTGGCAGAACCATATTACCGATAATGTAACCTGCCTGGGAAAGCGCCTCCAGATATTCACGACTTTCCTCTTTTACATAGTCCACACCTGTTTTTTTCACCAGATGAAAACCGCCTTTTATGCAGGCCGTAACACTCGCCTTCTCAGAGGAAACATACTTCTTCAGCGCATAGTCCAGCATTTCCAGAAGCAGGTCACTGCCAGGCTTTTTTTCATCTATAAGGAAGAAAAAATGGGAAGCATCCACCGGATTCCCGCATACCTCTGCGTAGGCATAGTTTTTGGAAAGTTCTTTCTTATTCTCATGGATGAATTTCAGAGCCTGACGCTTCACGCTCTCATAATCCTCCATATTATCTTTCAAAATCTTCTCTATCTCATTCATCTGAAGTCCTCTTACCTTCTATCAGCTCATCCAGCTTCTCACACTGTTCCTGATTCCAGGACCTGGCCTGAAAGCTGTAAGGCATCTCTGTTGTGCAGTCTTCTGCCAGCAGCTTCATATTCATGGTTTTTGCAGCAAGGGTACCCAGGCTTTCTTCTTCCCCTTCCGGGCAGATAAAATAATCGCACAGATTCATAAATGCAAAGGGTTTCTCAAGCCATCCGGTAAGGATCACCCTTCCCTCCAGGTGAAGCTCTGAAACCATAGCTTTCAGCTTCTGATACCCTTTCCCTTTTCCGGTAATGTACAGACAGGTATTTTTCTCCAGACGGCAAAAGGCTTTCAGAACGTTCTGGGCTTTCTGCTGGTACATACAGATATAATTGATTTTCTCTGTATCCGGTGCCGGAATGGCTTCCACGGTAATAACAGCTGGATTGCTTCCCTGGTATCTGGCAATAAAGTAGCTTTCTGTGGCAGATACGATTACCTGCTGGCCTGCCAGCTCCTTTGCAATCTGTTTTTCCCTGACAAAACGTGCATTGTATTGGAAAAACCGAACACCCTCCATCTCCTTTACCACCACGGAAAACAGGCTCTTTTTCTCGGTAAGGTCAATTGCACAGTCGAATTTCGCCTCTCCAAACAGGCGCCTTGCCTCTCTCTTGTAAAAAGCATGTGGAATATCTTTTATTTTTCCCTTCAAAAACAGCTCATTCTTCGCGATTTCCTCCGCTTTTCCGTTAAAAGGCTGACCACGGTAAAGGATCCGAAGCCCGGCAGGAAGACCTATGATCTGTTCTTCTGCAAAATCGTCTCCACCACCGCACACAAGCAGGGTAACATCGTATTTCTGAAAATCCAGGTTCTCTACAAGCCCAAGAAATGCTTCGGTGTCATCTCCCTCAGAAAAATCACCGGCATACATCAGAAGCTTTTTCTTTGGTAACTGCGCCTCATCCTGACAGGATATGCACCGGGAATCTTCTTTTCCGTGGAATACAATGTCTGCAAGGCGGCGGCAGACCTCTCCGTCATCTTGCGGGCACGCCCAGGCAGCTTCCCTTTCGTAAACCTTCCGGTATGGCTCCATGGCTCTTTCGGCATCCTTCACATAATCTCCAAGCTGCTCATAAGTTTCTGCAACAGGCCCCGGCAGCTTATCAATTCCAAAGTATAAGCCTCTGTAATTCTTATATTCTGCAAGATCCGGGATGAAGAACAAAATGGGCTTTTTTGATACCAGATAGTCAAAATAAATACTGGAATAATCGGAAATCAGAACATCTGTAGCACGAAGAAGCTCATTGGTATCTACGGTTGCAGGAATATACTGTCCGGTTATCCCTACTGTGTCTTTAATGTGGTAGTATACAATCTGATGAGGCTTCACCAGCACCTGGTACTCCCTGGTATCCACATTCTCCTCGATGGTGCGGATCATCTTCTCATAGGCATCCAGGCTGGTATCAGGGCTGGAATACCTGCTGCCCTTCCAGGTAGGCGCATAAAGGATCAGCTTCTTCTTTGGATCTGCCTCCACGCCTGCCATCTGTAGCTTCTTAAATACGTTTTCCCGGTCTGTGTGAAAATAACTGTCATTACGTGGCTGCCCGATTTCCAGAATTTTTCCGGGATAAAGATTTTTCATTTTGAACGCATTCTCATAAATCTCTGTCATAAAATGATTGGGCGCGATCAGATAGTCTGCTGCAAGGAAATTCCTTACTGTATTTCCTGCACTCACCTTGCCTGCCGGAATGTCAAATCCAATGGTTTTTAATGGGATTCCGTGCCAGGTATCCACAAAGATCTGCTCCTTGCGTTTGGTAAAATATCCGGGAAAGCTTACATTATTGATCAGATATTTGGCTGTAGCCAGATATTCCCTGTATTCTACAGACTGGAATTTAATAAATTTCACATTTGGATCATCCCTGTAAAGTCCCATCCAGGGTTCATTATCCGAAAAATCGTCAATGACCCAGACATGGAGATACTCCTGAAATTCTGTCTGGGTCAGCAAATACTTGAAAATGGCATGAGGGCTGCAGGTCATGCCTCTGCCCCCAAATGCCTCGTATAGTATACATTTTTCTTTTATGGGACTGTCAAGAAAATCCGCGTACTTCTCCCGAAGCTCCTCCGTAAGATTGTATTTTGCCTCATCCCTGGCTCTCTTTAAGGCAGCCTCAAAAGTGTCCTTTTCTTTACCGGAATTTTCATCCGGGCGGACCAGCTTTTTCACCAGCTTCTTCAGGTTGTTCACGGTGATCTTCATGTCACTTCCCCCTCTTCTTCGCAACTACACGTTCAAAAAGTCCGTCCCATTCTTTCACAGCCTTATCGATAGAGAAATCATCAGACTTGGCAATGGCATTCGCAGACATCCGGGCACGAAGCTCTTCATCATGTGCCAGTTTCAGCATGGCCTGGGCAAATTTGTGGGGATCAAACGCTTCAGGAAGGAAACCGGTCTTTCCGTCATCAATAATCAGATCCATGGCGCCCATATGATAAGCGATCACCGGAAGGCCAAACTCAAAGGCTTCCATAATCACCATAGGCCAGCCCTCCCATCTGGATGGAAGAAGGAAAACAGAAGAATTCAAATAATACTTCTCAGGCTCATTGGTATATCCTACAAAATGGACACGCTTCTCCAGATGACGCTTCTTCGCATCTGCCCTGATCTGGTCAAAAAGATCTCCGTCTCCAATGATATCAAGCTCCCACTCCGAATCCTCTTTGCAGAACTCTTCAAAGGATTCCATCATAAGATCCAGTCCTTTGGCATATACGAAACGGGTCGCCATAAGAAAACGTTTGGATTTCACATCGCACTTCTTTTCACTGACAAAGCTTCTGGGATTGATTTTTACTTCACAATCTATTCCAAGCTTCTCCATATAGTCCCGCTTATCATAATCACTTAACACAATGTAGCGGTCCAGATTTGGCAGATACTGCTGAAGAAGGTTCTCCTGCTGCCAGAAGACGACAGGCTTCACATGAAGGTATCCGTCATAGCAGTTATGCTGCCAGCCGATGGTTGCGGCTTTCAGCCGGGGCGCGATCATGGCAAGTCTCAGGCTTAAGGATGCTGTGGTAAGGATCACGTCATAATCCTGGGAATTGAAATATTCCACCCATTTTTCTCTTGTTTTTTGGGGAAAAATTGCTTCTGCAAGAATGGGATTCAGGCTTTTTTTATTAAACATACCAGATCTGTCATTGAGCTTCTTCACCAGATAGCGGGCGCAGAAAGCCGGGGTATGATGCTTATTCACGAACTGGCTGTTGTCAATGAAATCCACATTGATATCTTCACTTAAATGATACATGGTGCGGTCTTCACGAAAGCGGTCTTCATAAGTCATGATCGTCACTTCATGCTCTTTCACCAGCTCGTTGGCCAACAGGGAAACCACTCTCTTGGTTCCGCCCAGATCAAAGATTTTTGTTATCCAGATACATATTTTCATGTTATATACCACCCCTACCGGGGCTTCCTCCTTTTGCGGGATAAATCCTGAAGCATGTAAAAAAAGGCTTTCGTATTTTCACTGTTATATCATAATTTTGAAATAATCCAGAACACGTTTGCAGTAATTATCTGTTACATTATGAGTCTTTGCAAGAATTGCCTTACGCTGATTCTCATAGTCATCTTTTCCATTTTTGACATCCAGAACAAACTGTTCAAACTGCTGTACATTGTAAATGTGTTCTCCTGGCATGTATTCCAGCGGATCTTCAAATACCCATCCTCTGGACTCCGTATAGGCATCATAGTCATCCAGGGTAAATCCAATAGGTCTGTTAAGAAGCAGATAATCAATTGCCACAGAGGAATAGTCAGAAATCAAGGCATCCGAACAGTTGATAAACTCATAAAGCTGCAAGCCATTGTCTTCCAGATCCTGATTTTCCAGATAAACAATGTTTGTCAGCACATTTTCTCCGAAGTCATATGGAATCTGGAGATAATGCTTCTTAATTACCACAAGTACATGATTATCACGACAGAAATTATTAAAAGCAAGAAGCCTCTCCTTATCGTCCAGGATCGGGATATTAAATTCATTGTTCAGCGTTTCCTCATTCAGTCTCTCGCTGCTTGCATGACGGTAGGTAGGCATCCACAGGATCAGCCTGTCACTGTCAGCTGCTTTCAGAAGCTTTTCCTTATATGCTCTTGCGGCGTCGCTGCCCTTCATCATCTGATCGTAACGGGGATAGCCAAGTGCAAGAAGCTTTCTGGAACTGCAGCCAAAGAACTCTTTCTTCGTCTCAATAAACACATCTCCTGGCACCAGACAGTAGTCGAAAAATACCTTGCGGTTGTTCTTGTTCGCCTTGTAGCCGCAGCCATGCCAGAGATTTACAAAGGTCTGACCCTTTCTTGCCATTCCGATCCAGTTAAATGCCTGGGTGTAGAAAATAAAGGCTGAGGTCAATGCATAGCGGTAAGCTGCTGCCCGGCGGATCGTCGTGTTCTTCTTAAAATTGCGGACAAACTTCACATTCTCCGCCTGGTATTTCTTATACTTCTCCGGCTCATGAACCAGCCAGACAAGCTCATATTTTTTATTATATCCATTTGCGACCATATAATCAAAAAGAGCCCGGCAATTGTCTGTAAAATCATCATTTGTCTCAAACAGGATTCTGTTTTTCACCATGCGTGGGGGGAATTTGCGAAGTCTTCTCACTTTCCAGCGGTCATATAAAGCGTAAGTCACATAGCCTTTGAAAGTGGTGAGCAAAGGTCCCGCGCCCTGCTCTTTCAGGATTTTTGAAAATTTCTTTAGAATTCTCTGTGCTCTTTCCATGGATTTTACCTTTCTTAATATATTACAGTCCAGAGCCTGTCTGAAAAAGGCTCTAAAGCAGTCCACATTAATACTCTTTCAGTTTCTCACGAAGCATTGTAGAAGAAGTATCTTTGGTGTAGGGAAGATAAACCAGCCTGGCTCCCAGGGCTTCCATCTCTTTCCCGGTGCGCTCCCAGCGCTCATTTCCCTTCCAGTCATCTCCGATATAAATTTCATCGAAACGGATTTTATCCCAGATTTCTTTTTTATCAAGGGTATTTGTGATGATCACCTCGTCCACATATTTAATAGACCGGACGATCTCTGCCCGCTCTTCCAACGGCACGATAGGTCTTTTATTCTTATAGCTTTCCACAAGCTCATCTGTATTTACGCCTACGATCAGATAATCACATCTTCTCTTGGCATTTTTGATCAGGTTCAGATGACCGATATGAAACATATCGTAAGTTCCCTGTGTGTATCCGATTACCTTTCCCATTTATCCTTCTCCTGTATCTGTTTTCTACGAAAAAATAATCATCCCTCATTCTGTCAGTCTCTCCCTTGAATTGTATGATTTCTTCTCAGAGCCTGTCAGAATAGGTACATTCTGCTTTTATTTTACTTTATATTCAAATACTCTGCAAGTGCCTCGCAGTAACCTGACTTCTTTGGCATAGTGTGCATTGCAGGCAATAATCTTCTTCTCTCTTCCTTAAAAGGATCCTCTCCCACTGCAATATGGGAAAAACAGTCCTTCAGATCCTCTAAATTGTAAATCTTCTCACCTGGCATATACTCTTCCGGATGTTCAAACACAAATCCTCTGGTGCTCCGATAGCTTTCCAGGTCTGTGAGCACATAGCCCAGAGGCCGGTCAAGAAGCATATAGTCTACTGCAATGGAGGAATAATCCGAGATCAGTCCATCCATAAGTCCCACCAGTTCATACAGCTGAATGCCCGATTTCTGAAGCATTTCTTCTGTCACATAACGGATATTGGTATACGCACCTTCATTCAGGGACCAGCCAGACTGAAGGGGATGTTTTTTGATGATCAGAAATATTCCGCATTCCCTCAAATGAGCATCCAGAGCTTTCAGCTCCGCCTCGCTCTCCAATGCAGGAAGCTGAAAGGGAAGTTCAATTTCATTCTCTGCGCTGATCAGCACCTCACTTTTTCGGAAAGTAGGCATCCAGATCACAGTTTTCATATCCTTATGGGAAAAAAGCTTCTCCAGCGCCTCCCCACGGCTGACAGATGGATGGAGCATCCAGTCATATCTTGGATAGCCAAGGGCAAGAATCTTCTCTTTCTCACAGTTCCAGTAACGGGATTTTGTTTCCACAAACACAGGTCCCGGCACCATGGCATGGTCAAAATGCATCATGCTTTTTCCTGCTGGCGGCTTGTTGTCTTTGGCTGCATCCTTATAGCCGCAGCCATGCCACATGTTCACTGTGGTCTGCCCTTTACAATGGTAAAAATTCAGGTAAGCTGTATTGTTTGTATAGAAAAAAAATCCTGCAACAGCACCATAATAATAAGCAAGGGGGCTGGACCAGCCATATTTATTCTCTGCTGTTACAAATTTAACATTCTTGCATTTCAGTTTCTCACATTTTTTCTTATCGGAAACCATCCAGATAATCTGATAGTTCTCATTTATTTTATTCTGAATCAGATATTCATAAAAGGCCCTGGGATTGTCTGTCATGTCCTGCATAGTACGGTTTTTCAGCACAATGCAGTTCTGACGGAGCTTCCCGTGATTCCCGAACCATTTTCCCACCATGGCAAGCTCCGCTTTTGAACAAAAGCGGCCCAGATAATAAAGAACACTTCCAGCCAGACCCTCTTCTTTTATTTTCCTTTTAAGGGAATCCTTTGTCATCTCTTACCCTCGTTTCTATAATTTGCCTGACAAAAATTACGATACACCAGAGCCTGTATGAAAAAGGCTTTCTGCAATTACATCTCAAAAGACGATTTCTCTGGAAAAATCACTTCAAAGCTTCTCTGAATTTCTTTCTTCTGCTTCTCAAAATCACCCACATTCACATCATCATTAAGGCAGATCATCTTACACGCCTGTCTGCGAATGGTATGGTGGATCTGCTGATCATGTTTTCCTATGGTATAAAATCTTCCAAGCTTCGGTGACTGGGGCGTAAATTTCCCTTCCATGTACTGCCAGTATTTCATCACGTACTGGTTCACATCGAATACTGTGCGGAAACGATTCTTACAAACCTCATCCAGAACAGCACCCTCTTCGTCCCATACTTTCCAATAGGTTGCTTTCAAAAAAGGACTTGGAAGATGTGAATATTTAAAACTGGAAAATTCACGATAAGGCAGCATCAGCACATTGCGAAAGAGCATTGCTCCATAAGCCGGACTGAACCATTTTTTTGCCTGCTTTTTGATCACTTCTTTTTTATTATAATGCATATTGACAAGAGCTGCATCATTCATAAGAATATTGGCAAAAGGATTGCGGATATCGTCCTGCACAAGGGCGGTCTCAATACAGCAGTCACAGGGAAGTCCGTTTTTGAAAAAATCTTCCGGTTTCACTGAATCAATGAGAAACATATCATCATTAAAAAAGACGAAATGCTCTGACAATCCTTTTATTCGGTGAAGATTCAGTTCTATGGAATTAATATTAAAGGTAGGAAGATAAGCAGGCGCCATAAAATCCTCATGCTTTACAATCTGAATCTTCTCATGCGCTGTATTCAGCCACTTTGGAACATGTCCCCATGTGACAAAATATATTTTATTTACCCAGGGAGCAAATTTCTCCATACCGCGGAACCAGTACTGGAGATTATCCCAGTCGCGGTATCTGCTCTCCCCGGCATCAGTTCCCCTGCCAGGCTGATATTCCCTGCGCTGTGCAAGCCAGTCAGGGTCACTGCCGTCCACCCAGGTGAGCACAAAATCTATTTTTTCCATTCCTATTCTCCTGCTCTTTAAATGGTTGCGGTCTAGAGCCCTTTTCAAACACGCTCTAAAGCTTTCTCAGTCAGCTTATCTGCCATACAGAAGCATCAGCTTCTGCCCTTCCTTATGGATGTCAAATCCTGCTTCTGCCAGCCTTCTGGCCGCTTCTTCTCTTTCGATTCTCCCGGCTTCCTTCATCTTAAACACAGCTTTGGCCCATTTCTCCGGGCTTTCTGTCAGGGAAATCATTGTCACATTTTCCCGGGAGAGTACTGCTTCTCCTGTGATCTGGTCTGAAATCACACAGGGCAGGCCATTGGCCTGAGCTTCCAGAAGAGTAAAGGGAAGTCCCTCAAATAAAGAAGGAAACAGGAAAACATCCATGGCGCTTAAGTACCGCTCCACATCCTGACATACTCCCGTAAATATGATTTTATCCAGGACACCCGCCTTCTTAGCCTGCTCCTGGATCTGTTCCTTTAATTCGCCGTCACCAATAAGGCAAAGCCTTGCAGCCGGCTCTTTTCGTTGGATTTCATGGAAAATACGGAGAATGGCCTCATGATTCTTCTGAACCTGAAACCTGCCTACATGCCCTACTACCAGGGCATCCCCGGAAATCCCCAGCTTTTCTCTGATTTTCCGCCTGTTTGACTCTGAAAAGCCATATTTATCTGTCTCAATTGCGTTTGCAACCAAAGTTACCTCGCCCCGTTCAAAAGCCTTATCTCCGAACAGCCATCTGCCTGCTTTTTCGGAACAGGCAAACTTCTCATTCACATAATGCTTTATTCTGGGACGATTCATGCCATCCATCAGCTTACGCACAATTCCCGGTGCTGAAGCGTTATGGGAATGTGCGATCACCTTTCTCACTCCAGCCTGCTTCGCCAGGCGAAGTGGTACGATATTGGCTGCTGAAAGCATATTCACATGCACGACATCGTACTTTTCCTGGGAAAGGAGCTTCCGAAAGGCCTTTATATAGCCAAAGTAATCTTTTTTTATATTGGGAACATAAAAAACCCGTCCACCAAGCTCCAGGATTTCTTTCTCATAAGCAATCGTTCCATACATGGATACAAAATCAAAGGATACTCCCTGTCTGGCCAGTTCCCTGAAATAATTCATTACAAATGCTTCCATACCGCCAGGATTATTTCCCAGCCCTACCTGCAGGATTTTCACGATGATCAGCCACCTATCATTTTACTATATTGCTCAGAGATCGGATCAATGTCGCCGTATGCGATCAGCTTGCCTTTTTCCAGAATCATGGCCTTATTGCAAAGGCGCTGTACCTGTTCCAGAGAATGGGATACAAAAAGGACGGTAACACCTGAGTCAAACATACTCATGATCTTCTTTTCACTTTTTTTACGGAACTTGGCGTCACCTACGGAAAGGACCTCGTCCAGGATCAGGATCTTCGGTTCTACTACTGTGGCAATGGAAAAGCCAAGTCTGGATTTCATACCGGAGGAATAATTCTTCACCGGAACATCCATGAATTTCTGAAGTTCAGAGAATTCTACAATCTCATCATATTTGCTGTCAATAAATTTTTTGGTATATCCAAGCATGGCACCATACAGGTAAATATTCTCTTTTCCTGTATACTGCGGGTCAAAACCAGCGCCAAGCTCCAGAAGGGGAACCATTTTTCCATGTTTGTCCACATGACCCTCAGTAGGCTTGAATACACCGGAAATCACCTTCAGAAGAGTACTTTTTCCGGCTCCGTTAAGACCAAGGATACCTACACGGTCTCCCTTTTCTACGCTGAAGCTTACATTCTTCAGCGCCCAGAATTCATTGTACTGGATTTCTCTCTTAATGGTTTTAAATATATAATCTTTTAAGCTGTCAACCTTCTCACGGCTCAGGTTGAACTTCATGCTTACGTTATCGACTTCAATGGCTGTCTTGCTCATATTTTCTCCTTAACATGTTCCTGTAAATGGTAACTTAGAGCGTATTTGAAAAATACCTTCTGCAGGGAATGATTTTTCAAACAGGTTCTAGATGTACAGAATAAAATTATCCTGTTTTTTCTTGAAGCATACAAGTCCGATGATGGTGATCACTACGCTGAATGCAGCTGCATAAATTACATATGGCGCATACATAGGCTCTCCGAAGATTGCAGATCGGAAAATCTGAATGGTACAGTACAGCGGATTGAACTTCAGGATCCATGCCCAGCCACTCTTCAGCAGCTTGCTTGGATAATAGAAGATGGCACATGTATACATGATCAGCATCAGGGCAACAGACCAGAGGTACTCAATATCTCTGAAAAATACACCGATAGTTGCAAGGAACATTCCGCATCCGTAGGAAAGGATCAGAATGATGATCAGGGCAACTGGTGCCTGAAGCAGATAAATAGTCGGTTTCACACCCAGGATCACGCCTACAATGGCAAGCACAACCAGGGAGATCAGAAAAATAATATAATTATAAATTACAGTTGAAAGTGGATACAGATATTTCGGTACATACACTTTCTTGATCATTGCTGCATTGGATCGGATGGATTTCAGCGCAGCTTTGGTTGCAGAGGAATAAAAGCTGTATAGAAGACGTCCGGAAAGAATGTATACAGGGAATGTTTTGTCTGTGTTTCCATACAGGGTTCCGAAGACAATTGTCAGTACCACCATGGAAAGCAATGGTTCTAGCATGGACCACAAAATACCAAGGTAGGAACGACGATATTTCAGCTTGATTCCTTTTTTGACCAATTCACTTAACAGGAACTGATACTGTCTGAGATTATCTAAATATTTCTTCATATTCACTCCATTATATTATGAAAAATTTGGCTTTCTGTTTTATCCAAAGCATTCGTATATAAACTTCTCTTTGAAAAAAAGCCAAACTGTATTGTAACATACTCTTTCACAGGTTGCAATATTGCGATTTAACCTGGAAGCGATCAATCAGTTACTGTTCACTCCGTGACCAGTAACACGCTTCGCGATGCACAGAAATCATGCATTCGCATGATTTCGCGCCGCAATTCTCGGGTTTTCTGTGAACTTTGTTCACAAAAAACACCTCGCGGAACATTACCAGTGAACAGTAACTTACTGTGTTACTCCATGACCAGTAACATCAATCATTCCAGATTCTTACTTGCGTCTACTGCCATCTGGTAGGCTTCTGCATAAGAAATTCCAGTCTTTCTGCAGATTTCCGCCAGGCTTTCATACTCCGGATAGCATTTCTCTGCTCCTTCTGAACCGCAGATTTTCACTTCCACCTCACCGAAGGGAATCATTACTTTCCGCTTTCTCCGGGGCAAAATCGTGCGCTCCATCCTGACCCTGCGGATACCAATACTGGTAGTTTCTGCAAAAATCAAAGCTTCCATTCCCGGGACATCTTCTTCCTTACAGATTACGGTAAGAAGCCATGCAGGACGGTTTTTCTTCATATATACAGGAGTATAATGCACATCCCTTGCACCGGCCTCAAAAAGCTTCTCCATGACAAAGCCAAGTACTTCACCGCTGCAGTCATCGATGTTTGTTTCCAGCTTATAGATGTAATCTGCACAATCCGCGCTTTCCGTAACACCGGTCTGAATTTTGGCAGCAGCTTCCCGATTAAAAATTTCAGCAGTTTCATTTGCCGCACTTTCATTTCCTGCCGGAATTCCCACCGCTTTTTCCGGTTTATGGGATTCTTCCGGGTGAATCAGCATTGCACGCAGGATTCCCGGGCACTCATACGTCCTCTTGCCAGCTCCGATACCTGTTTTCTCAATTGCAAAGGTTTCCGGTAATTTGCAGGAAGTACGGACTGCTGCCACAATTGCCGCTCCTGTAGGAGTTACCAGCTCGCCCTGTACCTGAATGATCCGCAGATTCAGACCACACTGCTGTACAATATGGGTCACCGCCGGAACCGGAACTGGTAAAATGCCATGCTGGCAGCGGACCGTACCCATTCCTTCGCATAATACAGGTACAATGACCTCTGTAATTCCAAGATTGTCCAGGCAGACTGCCACGGACAAAATATCTACAATGGAATCCACAGCTCCAACTTCGTGAAAGTGCACCTCTTTCACCGGAACATTGTGGGCTTTTGCTTCTGCCTTTGCCAGAATCTGAAAAATTTTAAGGGCAATACCTCTGGCGCTGTCAGTCATCTTCGTATCAGCAAGTATCTGACGGATTTCGTTCATGCCGCGGTGTTTATGATGACGATGATGCTCGTGAGTATGTGCTGCTGTTTCATCTCCATGATCATGTCCATGTACTGCCACATTCTTTTCTGCTGCCTCATGGCTATGCTCATACTGGTGATTATGTTCTTCTGCCCCATGCTTATGACTATGATCATGTCCATGCAGATACTCCATATCATGGTCATGTCCATCTATCTCTTCGTTCAGAATTACATCGAAATCACAGGCATCAATCCCGGATTTCATCACCCGATTTACTTTTATCTCAAATCCCTGCACAGGAAGACTTTCAAGTACATCCTCCAGCACCTTCTGATCTGCTCCCAGATCCAGCAGGGCTGCCACTGTCATATCTCCACTGATTCCGGAATAACACTCCAGATATAATGATTTTCCCATAATTCTCCTCGTTGCAAATTTATCAAATTGCTCCCCAATTTGTGTCTCTTACTTACCAAGCGCCAGCCGGTTCATCTGCGTTGCCAGATATCCGGCTCCATATCCGTTGTCAATATTCACTGTGGCAATTCCATTGGCACAGGAATTGATCATGGTCAGAAGTGCTGATAATCCATGGAAATTCGCTCCATATCCCACAGACGTAGGTACTGCGATCACCGGTCTGCTCACAAGACCTCCCATAACGCTGGCAAGAGCGCCCTCCATGCCAGCCACAGCCACAACACAATTAGCATCCTGAATGATCTCCAGCCTGGAAAACAGCCTGTGCATTCCACTTACACCAACATCATAAATTCGTTCCACGTAAGTTCCAAAATATTCTGCAGTCTGTGCTGCTTCCTCGGCCACTGGAATATCTGCAGTGCCTGCAGTACAGACAGCCACCTTTCCCTCATGAATCTTATCTGTTTTCTCTATTTTCAGGATTCTGGAAACAGGGTCATACTGAACTTCTGGAAACTTCTCCTTCACCAGCTCATACTGTGCCTGGGAAGCCCTTGTTCCAAGTACTTCTCCCTCTTCCATATATAAACGTTCAAATATTTTCAGCAAATGGGCATCTGCCTTATTGCTGCAGTAAATCACCTCTGCAAAACCAGTGCGGGCTTTTCTCCCCGTATCCAGCTTGGCATAATCCATTTCCTTGTAGCCATCCTGTCGAATCAGCTTCTCTGCTGCTTCCGGAGAAAGTCCTCCCATTTGCACCTGGGCAAGGATTTCTTCTAATGTCATGTACAAATCACTCCATTTCCTAAAGCGTGTTTGAAAAAGGCATTCTGCAAAATGTGCGTCACAATTTGCGGGAATGGTTTTTCAAACAGGCTCTAAAATGCAACACAATTATAACGTTTTCTTCTCTTTTATTCAACAAAAAAATCCTGCCTCATTTTGCTGAAGCAGGATTTCTGTGCATCGCGAAGCGTGTTGCGTTCTGGTCACGGAGCGAACCGTAACGAATTTCTTCCAAAACCGGCTATTCTGCGCGAAAACAGCGCTCCCAGACCGTCTGATTATGTTTTATTTCGCTTTGGCTGCCTTTTTATCTCCAAGGAAACCAATCGATGTAACACAGATCAGTTTATCGAAGATCATAAACATAGCTGGTAAGATAAACAGTACAACTACCATACTGATGATCGCACCACGGGCAAGCAGTGTACAGATAGAACCGATCATCTCAACCTGTGAATAGCAGGAAACACCGAAGGTTGCCGCAAAGAAGCTGAGACCGCTACTGATAATGGACGGCATGCTGGTCTTATGGGCAATGCTGATGGCTTCCATCTTATTCTTACCGTGCTGTCTCTCTCTCTGATAACGGGTAGTCATCAGGATTGCATAGTCAACAGTCGCACCCAGCTGGATGGCACCGATAACGATGCTTGCAACGAACGGAAGGCTGATTCCCTGATAGTATGGAATGGCCATATTGACAAAAATCGCAAACTCAATAACCGCAACCAGAATGATCGGAAGGGAAATTGATTTAAAGATAATCATAATGATCAGGAAAATGGCACCAATGGAGATTACATTTACACGAACCAGATCGGCATCTGTAGTATCCTGAAGATCCTTCATAAGCGGTGCCTCACCGATTACCATTGCTGTATTATCGTATTTCTTTACTATTTTATCAATTTCTGCAAGCTGGGCATTTACCTCATCTGTAGCAGAACCATATTCAGAACATACAAATGCAAGCTCATACTGATCTCCTTTGAAAATCTTCTTCAGATCATCCGGGATCATAGACTCCGGAACGGTAGGTCCGATCAGGGAATTCATACCCAGACTCCACTTCACACCCTCAACCTTATCGATATCATTTAACATCTGCTGTTTCTGCTTGGAGTCCATATTCTTATCCATCATAATCATATGAATATTGCCTACTGCGAAAGTTTTCTCCAGCTCATCATTGGCAATGTTGCAATCCAAAGTGGATGGAAGAGATTCTGCAATATTATAGTAAATCTTTGTATGATTGTTTCCATAAATAGCCGGAAGCAGAAGCACCAGAAAAATCACAGTCCAAAGCTTGTAATGCTTCGTAATAAATGCAGACGGTTTATCCATTCTGGCAAAAAGCAGCTTATGCTGAGTCTTCTCAATGGGCTTGTCAAAAAACAATACCAGTGCCGGAAGAATGGTTACACAGCAGATAACACCAATAATAACGCCCTTTGCCATAACAATACCAAGGTCACGTCCAAGAGCAAAGGTCATAACACAAAGTGCAACGAAGCCGGCTACTGTGGTAACAGAGCTTCCAGCTACAGACTTAAAAGTATTGGCAATGGCATGCCCCATGGCACGGTCCTTTTCTCCAGGAAAACGCTTCTTATTTTCCTCGTAGCTGTTCAGAAGGAAAATGGAATAATCCATGGTAACACCAAGCTGAAGCACTGCGGTAAGTGCCTGTGTAATATAAGAGGTCTCGCCCAGAATAATATTGCTTCCCAGGTTGTAAAGGATAGCAAGTCCGATACTGAGCAGGAACAAAAACGGAACAACAAAGGATCCGCTTGTCAGCTCCAGAACGACCAGACTAAGTACTGCTGCGATCACAACGTAAATCGGCAGCTCCTGCATGGCAATGTTCTTAATATCTGTAACAACTCCTGTCATGCCACTGAGGAAGCACTGCTCGTTAGCAATCTTACGTAGTTCTGTGATAGCTTCCATGGAAGTATCTGAAGATGTGGTATTATCAAACAGAACCAGCATCATGGTTGCATCGCCATTTATAAATACCTTTCTGTACTTCTCAGGAATCATCTCTACCGGAAGAGTAATATCCGCCACATCATCATACCAGAGAACATCCTTTACATGCTCTACTTCACTGAATTTCTCTTCCAGCTTCTGGACATCCTTCATATCCATATTCTCTACGATTACCATGGAAAAGGCGCCCATTCCAAACTCATCCACCAGAATATCCTGACCTTTTACCGTCTCAAGGGTATCCGGCAGGTAACTTAACAGATCATAATTTACTCTCGTCTCTGCGATTCCGATCACAGACGGGATTACCAGCAAAAGTCCGATCAAAAGCACCAGGACCTTATGCTTGGCTATCCATTTTCCTACTTTGACCATTGATGTCATCTCCTTAAATTCATTTCTTTCGTACTATAGTATAACCCAAAATGACCAATAGTCAATATTATTTTTAACAAAAATGAAAAATAGTCATTTTTCTCAAAAACCAATCAAAACACCGACAATTTTTACCAAAAATGCCGCAATCCAGGCGATCACACATTGCCCGATTACCACTCCTGCAGCCCATTTACCGCCCAGCTCACGTTTCACAGAAGCGATTGCGGCTACACAAGGCGTATATAAAAGACAGAAGGTAAGAAGGCACACTGCTGCCAGCGGAGAAAGCACATCTACCAGTGCCGCTGTACTTCCAAATAATATGGACAATGTGGAAACCACGCTCTCCTTTGCCATAAAACCTGTTACAAGGGCTGTGGAAAATCTCCATTCCCCAAAGCCAAGAGGCTTAAATACCGGTGCAATAAATCCGGCAAGTACTGCAAGAATACTGTCTTTGGAATCTGTCACAATATTCAGATGCAGATCAAAGGTCTGTAAAAACCAGATCACAATGGTTGCCACAAAAATAACAGTGAAGGCTCTCTGAAGAAAATCCTTTGCCTTTTCCCAGAGAAGCTGACCAACGTTTTTTGCACCTGGAAGACGATAATTAGGAAGCTCCATTACAAAGGGAACCGCTTCTCCCTTAAACATGGTTTTTCCAAAAATCAGTGCCATCAGGATTCCCATAATAATTCCGCCGAAATAAAGTGCTATCATTACCAGTGCACCGTATTTCGGGAAAAAGGCAGCTGTAAAGAAAGCATAAATCGGAAGCTTTGCCGAACAGCTCATAAAAGGAGTAAGGAGGATAGTCATCTTACGGTCACGCTCAGAAGGCAGGGTTCTGCTTGCCATAACGCCGGGAACTGTGCATCCAAAGCCTACAAGCATTGGGACAATGCTTCGTCCGGAAAGTCCAATCTTTCGAAGCAGCTTATCCATTACAAATGCCACTCTGGCCATGTAGCCACTGTCTTCCAGAAGTGACAGGAAGAAAAACAGGGTGACGATAATCGGCAGAAAGCTGAGCACACTTCCAACTCCATTGAAAATACCGTCAATTACAAGAGAATGAAGCACATTATTTACGTTCCATGCAGTCATTGCTTGATCCACCACTGCAGTCAGCCAGGTAATTCCCATATCCAGAAGATCCGAAAGACCCTTTCCGATCACGCCAAAGGTCAGCCAGAAAACCAGAGCCATAATACCTGCGAAGCATGGAATAGCTGTATATTTGCCTGTAAGTATTTTATCCATCTTCTGACTGCGCAGATGCTCCTTGCTCTCATGAGGCTTAATCACAGTCTCAGCACAGACTTTTTCAATAAAATCAAAGCGCATATGGGCAATCGCTGCGGACCGGTCAAGCCCACGCTCTGTCTCCATCTGCTTTACAATATGCTCCAGGGTTTCTTTTTCATTCTGATCCAGTCCAAGCTTTTCCAGGATCAGTTCATCCCCTTCTGCAAGCTTACTGGCTGCAAAACGCACCGGAATATCTGCCTGCTGTGCATGATCCTCAATGAGATGCATAATTCCATGAAGACATCTGTGAACGGCTCCGCCGTCATCGTTTGCATCACAGAAATCCAGCCGCTTTGGTTTTTCCTGATATTTTGCCACATGAATGGCATGTGCAACCAATTCATCAATACCTTCATTTTTTGCTGCGGAAATAGGTACAACCGGAATCCCCAAGGCCTCCTCCATCTGGTTCACACGCACAGAACCACCATTCTGCCTTACTTCATCCATCATATTCAATGCCAGTACCATAGGCACATCCAGCTCCATCAGCTGCATAGTAAGATAAAGATTTCTCTCGATATTCGTGGCATCCACAATATTGATAATTCCCTTAGGATGCTGCTCCAGAATAAAGCTTCTGGTTACGATTTCCTCGCTTGTATAAGGAGACATGGAATAAATTCCCGGCAAATCTGTCACCAAAGTATTCTTTTTCCCACGGATAATACCATCTTTACGGTCTACTGTAACTCCCGGAAAGTTGCCTACATGTTGACTGGAGCCGGTTAACTGATTAAACAGGGTTGTTTTACCGCAGTTCTGGTTTCCTGCCAGCGCAAAGGTAAGAAGCTCACTGTCAGGAAGGGGATGCTCATCTGCTTTTTCATGATATTTACCTCCCTCGCCCAGACCTGGATGAGGAATCGCCCTGACACGGCTTCCTCGTTTCTGCTCTTTTTCATCCCTTACATTATCAATCTGAATCTGGGCAGCATCTGCAAGACGCAGAGTCAGCTCATAGCTATGTATCCTGACTTCAACAGGATCACCCATAGGTGCATATTTTACCATGGTCACGTCAGCCATGGGAATGATTCCCATATCCAGGAAATGCTGCCGCAGGGCACCCTCTCCTCCTACTACTGTAACTGTGGCGGTTTTCCCGATGGGAAGGTCTTTTAATGTCATATGTACTTGTCCTCTTTTCCCATATGTAAGATTTTTGCTGCTGTTCAAAACTAAACGGCAACAAATTTTGATAAATTCCATCTGCTAATGATAAATTTTATCATTAATGTTACAGGAGTTAGTTTATTCTAATATTGTCAGGATGTCAATATTATTGAGAAAAATTATTGACAATTTTCTCATTATCTGATAAAGTTACGAAACAAGGTTTCCCTGTGAGGGAGTAGCAAGCGTGTCCACAGACGCGTGGCAAGTCAACATACCGACCGTATGAATCTGTTTGTATAGATTGCTGTTCACTGAATGAACAGCAGCTTTTAAAGCAGTGTTTCGATCTGGCTTGCATTAAATTGCGAGACTCATGTATAACGTTATGCTATACATGGAGTCTGTCCTTTTATAAGAATGCAGATGACCCATATATAGCCTGTGGTTATATATTGGGTCTTTTTTCATGCTGTAAGAGGCTTTACTAAACGATCTGTTTCCACAGCAAATTAAAAATTGGAAACCAGCAATAAAATACATTACGGAGGAATGTAAAAATGAACTACAGTTTTGTGTTTTTTCTGAACAGCGCCCTGCTTGGAGTCGGACTTGCAATGGATGCTTTTTCTGTATCCCTGGCAAACGGCCTTCACGAGCCTAGGATGCGCATGAAAAAAATGTGCGGCATTGCGGGCACATTCGGTGCTTTTCAGGCCATCATGCCAATGACCGGATGGTTATGTGTCCACACCATTGTAGAATACTTCAGGACATTTGAGAAATTTATTCCATGGATCGCGCTGATCCTTCTTGGCTATATTGGTGGCTCCATGCTGATCAATGGTATCCGGGGAACCGATGAGGATGATGAAATTCCGGGAGTTGGTCCCAAAGCCCTTTTCATTCAGGGCGTTGCAACTTCCATTGACGCCCTGTCCGTAGGATTCACCATCTCTAAGTATGACTGGCTAATGGCTCTTGTCTGTTCCCTGATCATTGCCATAGTCACATTCTTTATCTGCATGACCGGACTTTCCCTTGGAAAACGCTTCGGAACCAGACTTTCCAACAAGGCGGATATTCTCGGCGGCGTCATTCTAATTGCAATTGGTCTGGAAATTTTTATCAACAATATGTTTTAATTATTTCAGCATATTTACCGCTATTCAGCAGGTACTGTTCCGCCAGGTGTTTTACTATACAAGCGTTAATTTTCACCTGTTTTCCAATCAAAAAAAGCTTTCATCTCTCCCTTTACGGGATGGATGAAAGCTTTTTCTGCTTTTATTAGCGGGCAATAATATATGCGCAATAAACCAGATATACCACTACCATTATAATACCCTCTTTGCGCTCAATTTTTTTCCTGGTTCCTGCAAAGATCCAGACCATAACCGAAAATACCATAAGAAGCACTATATCGATTATGTTTTCCCGGATCAAAGCTACCGGACTGATAGCAGATGAGATTCCAAGGACCATCAGAATATTGAAAATATTGGATCCGACTGCATTTCCAACTGCCATATCAACTTCATTTTTTCTTGCTGCAACTACAGAGGTTACAAGCTCCGGAAGCGAAGTTCCGATAGACACAATGGTAAGCCCTACCAGAGTCTGGCTCATTCCAAGCTCTATTGCAATCCTACTGGCTGTATCAACGGTAAGGTCACCGCCAAAAGCAATTGCAGCTGCACCCACGATCAAAAAGAGAATACTTTTGCCGTATGACAGCTCTTTCATATTGTCACATTCTTCAACGCCTTCTATTTCAACCTTCTGTCCTGCAGCACGGGCTTTCATTGCGCTTCGTACCATTGTAAAAATGTATCCGGCAAACACGATCAGGAAAATAACTCCATCTGCATGACCCAGCGTCATTCCCGTCTTATCTCCCAATCCTGAAATTCCCAGTACAAGCAGAAATAGTGCACAGCCTAAAGACAAGGGAATATCTCTTACCACAGTTGCTTTCTGGACCATAATTGGAGTCAGAATTGAACAGACACCAATTACAAACATCAGATTAAAAATATTGGATCCTACTACATTGCTGACCGCAAGTTCATTATTCTGTACCAGAGAAGCAGTCACACTCACGGCTGTTTCTGGCAGTGAAGTTCCCATAGCCACAATCGTAAGACCAATGATGATGGGCGGAACCTTTAATTTCTTCGCAATGCTGGAACTTCCCTCCACAAAAAAGTCAGCCCCTTTTACCAGAAAGGCAAATCCCACTGCCAGCAGCAGGATAACAGCTGCAATTGGCAATCCATTAATAATATTTTGCATAATATTCTCCTTTTGTTATCCGCATATTTTTACCTTTACAGATTCTCCAGAGTGTGTTTGAAAAAGGCTTTCTGCAAAATGTGTGTTACAAAACAGTATTTACTTCATAAGCCTGCTTCTTTGGAATTACATCTGCCCAAAATGTAAAAAGACTCATGTATGCCATAACATGCATACATGAGTCTCATTCTTTAAGATTTGCCAGGCCAGAATCAGATCCGATCAAAGCCGCGACTGTTGACAAACCACGTTTTCACGCAAACTACTCCCTCACAGAATCCATATGTGTAGTTAATATACCAAATTGCCGTTAAGAAGTCAACCTCTAATCTTCCTCTATATGCTCTCTTCCCTGGTCAATGATCGTCCGAACATGCTCATCTGCCAGAGAATAGAATATAGATTTTCCATCCCTGCGGCTTTTTACCAGTTTATTCTGTTTCAGGATACGAAGCTGGTGGGAAATAGCTGACTGAGTCATGTTCAATGCCTTTGCCAGGTCGCACACGCACACCTCTGCTTCAAAAAGTACAAACAGGATCCGGATCCTGGTAGAATCGCCAAACACCTTGAACAGCTCTGCCAGATCATACAGCTCGTTTTCCTCCGGGATGGTCTCGTTTACAATTTGCAGAAGATTTTCATGGACCTCACAGCAATCACAGATTTCCACTTCTTTATCTATGTCTTTTTTCATTCTGAATACCTCGATATCATCATCAAAGATTTTTCACAAACAAAGTACGGATTGCATTGAGCACTGCCAGTACCATAACGCCTACATCTGCAAAAATGGCTATCCACATGTTTGCAATGCCGAGGGCACCAAGTACCAGACAGATCAGTTTCACGCCAATTGCAAAATAAATATTTTCATATACAATTCGCATACACTTCTTGGCAATGCGAATGGCTTTCCCAATCTTTAACGGGTCGTCATCCATCAGCACAACGTCAGCCGCCTCGATTGCAGCATCAGAACCAAGCGCACCCATTGCAATACCAATATCCGCTCTTGAAAGAACCGGTGCATCATTGATTCCGTCTCCAACAAAGGCAAGCTTCTCTTTTTCAGACTTATTTGCCAGAAGTTCTTCCACCTTGGAAACCTTATCCGCCGGAAGAAGCTCGCTGTGAACCTCTCCGATTCCAAGGTCAGCTGCTACAGACTCTGCCACTTTTTTTCCGTCACCGGTGAGCATAACCGTTCTTGTAATACCTGCTTTTTTCAGGTTCTCAATTGCCTCTTTGGCATGAGGTTTGATAATGTCTGAAATCAGGATATGACCTGCATATTTTCCATCCACAGCCATATGGACAACCGTTCCTACATGATGGCACTCTTTGTACGCAATGCCCAGACGGTTCATCAGCTTCGCGTTACCCGCAGCTACAGACACACCGTCCACCTTTGCAATAACACCGTTTCCACCGATTTCCTCAATGTCTGTGACACGGCTGCGGTCAATTGGCTTGCCATATGCTTTCTGAAGGCTCTTGCTGATGGGGTGTGAGGAAGAGCACTCTGCATATGCTGCATATTCCAGAAGCTTTGCATCCTCCATCTCATTATGGTGGATTCCGCTGACCTCGAATACGCCCTTTGTCATAGTACCTGTTTTATCAAAAACAACGGTCTTCGTCTGGGAAAGCGTCTCCAGATAGTTGGAGCCTTTTACCAGAACGCCCTGATTGCTGGCACCACCGATTCCAGCAAAGAAACTGAGGGGAATACTGATCACCAGTGCACATGGACAGCTGATTACAAGGAACGTCAGGGCACGGTAGATCCAGTCTCCCCATTCCGGAGAAAGTCCCATAAACAGCATTCTGCAAAGAGGCGGAATGACTGCAAGTGCCAGAGCACTGTAGCAAACTGCCGGGGTATAATATTTCGCAAATTTTGAAATAAAGTTTTCAGATCTGGATTTCTTGGAGCTGGAGTTCTCAACAAGATCCAGGATCTTGGAAACCGTAGATTCACCAAATTCCTTCGTGGTGCGGATTTTCAATACACCTGTCATGTTAATGCAGCCGCTGATGACCTCATCTCCCACTTTCGCATCTCGCGGAAGGCTTTCTCCTGTCAATGCGCTTGTATTTAATGTGGAATTTCCGTCTTCAATCATTCCGTCAATTGGAATCTTCTCTCCCGGCTGAACCACAATGATAGTTCCAATCTCTACCTCGTCTGGGTCTACCTTTTCCAGCTTGCCGTCCTGCTCGATATTTGCATAATCCGGACGGATATCCATCAGCTCGCTGATATTTCTTCTGCTCTTTCCAACGGCATAACTCTGGAAAAGTTCTCCGATCTGATAAAACAGCATAACCGCAGTGCCTTCCTGATAATCGCCGAGAGCAATGGCACCAATTGTGGCAACTGCCATCAGAAAATTCTCATCAAATACCTGACGGTTCCTAATTCCCTTAAGCGCTTTTTTCAGAATATCATAACCGATCACCAGATACGGGACCATGTATAGTGCCATTCGAAGATAGCCATCTACCGGAAGAAAGCGTAGCAAAACCAAAAGGACAAAAGCAATAATAATTCTGGTCAATACTTTTTTCTGCTTCTTGTTCATATTCTTTCACATGCCCTGAAGGCATGGCCTCCATTATAATGATATCGCCGGCAAGCGACATATTCGCTTAATTCGTTTACGTGACTGAACAGAGTACATCCAGTCCGGTCACTGTCCTACTGTTCATTCTGTGCCTAGAGCGTGTCTGAAAAAGGCTTTCTGCAAGATGTGCGTCACAATTTGTGGGAGATTTCGCCCGGATGAGGGCGCCGTAGCGGGCTACGGCAACCGAATTCGGGCAAAATATACTGCAAAGTGGGGCGTGCAGATTGCGGGAATGATTTTTCAAACACGCTCTAGTAACTGCTTTTCCTCATTGTTTTTATAAGAAGATCTCGCAGTCGTCTTCTACTTTCTTACAGTTCTTCAGGACTTCCTGCATAACAGCCTTCGGCTCCTGTCCATCTTCAAACTCAACGATCATTTTCAGAGTCATGAAGTTTACAGTCGCATCCTTAACACCAGCAGTGTTCTTAGCAGCTTCCTCCATCTTGTTTGCACAGTTTGCGCAGTCAACATCGATCTTGTAAGTTTTTTTCATGATAGTGGTCTCCTTTTGAAAATGTTCTCTTTTTCATATGAACAATTATTCATATGTTTGTTTTTATTATAGCATTTAAATAACTTCTGTCAATAGGTTTGGCATAAAATCTTTCTTTTTCTATGATGTAGCATAAATGCTTTCTTTTTCCTGTATTAATATAGTAATTTCTTTTTTTGCCCTGTTCAATTCGTTTTTTTTCGTGTATAATAAGTCGAATATTATTGGATTGAAATTAGAGGAGATTTTAAACATGAAAAGTTATCTAATCGTTTTTCTTATTTCTATGGTACCGCTGATTGAGCTGCGAGGCGCGATCCCATATGCTGTAGGCTTCGGAATTCCGCTGGTTCCGGCGTACATTATCGCCATTATCGGAAACATGCTTCCAGTACCTTTTATCTATTTCTTCGCCCGCAAGGTTCTGGAGTGGGGCAAGGATAAACCGGTGATCGGGCGCTTCTTTACCTTCTGTCTTGAAAAAGGGGAAAAAGGAGGAAAGGCCCTTCAGGCAAAGGCCGGCCGCGGATTATTCGTAGCGCTTCTGCTCTTCGTAGGAATTCCTCTTCCCGGCACAGGTGCCTGGACCGGAACCCTGGCTGCCAGCCTTCTGGACATGGACTTTAAGTCCAGTGTTCTGGCTGTAATGCTTGGTGTCATTCTGGCTGGTCTTATCATGGGCGCTGCAAGTGCAGGACTTTTTGGGGCATTATTTGCAGTATTCAGCTGACAGGATTACAAGAAAAAGTATATGAAGTTTATCTGATTGCGAATAAACTCATATACTTTTTTTATGCCTTAAAAGAAACTAAAACAAGCCTCTGTCGTTTTCGCTCGTCTTAGAGCCTGTTTGAAAAATCATTCCTGCAATCTGCACGCCCCACTTTGCGGTATATTTCACCCGAATTCGGTTGTCG
>NZ_JBCOMI010000045.1:0-29908 GCF_040924245.1 Ruminococcus sp. J1101004sp1_RTP21198st1_B9_RTP21198_201120
ATGCGGTGAAAGTCGCATGTCCGGTGTGAAGTGGGGGAAAAGGTGGAGATAATATCAAAACCTTACCTATCACTATAGGCGGAAAAACTCTATTATTGTGCCTTGATTGGTTATATCTGGTATGAAGGCAGGGAAGAAGAAAAGAATTTTAATACTCTGTTGGAAATGATCAATGTGTCAGAAGCCAGGGAAGATGATGAGAATTTCAAGAATCCAGTAGATCTGATGTTTGATGAACTGGAGCAGAAAGACCCGAACCATTTTGCAGTAAGGCAGTACAAAAAATACAAGCTGGCTGCCGGTAAGACAGCAAAATCTATTCTGATCAGTTGTGGTGCAAGACTCGCACCCTTTGATATTGCGGAACTGCGGGAGCTTATGAGTTATGACGAGCTGGAATTGGATCTGGTTGGTGACAGGAAAACTGCATTGTTTGTTATTATTTCAGATACCGATGATACCTTTAATTTTATTGTTTCTATTATGTACACACAGCTTTTTAATCTGCTCTGTGACAGAGCTGATGATGTATATGGAGGCAGACTTCCAATTCATGTGAGGTGTCTCCTGGACGAGTTTGCGAACATCGGACAAATTCCTAAATTTGAAAAATTGATTGCTACGATTAGAAGCCGGGAAATCTCAGCTTCTATTATTTTGCAGTCAAAGTCTCAGCTTAAGGCAATTTATAAGGATAATGCCGATACCATCGAAGGGAACTGTGATACGACCTTATTCCTGGGGGGAAAGGAAAAAACGACATTAAAGGAAATAGCGGAGATCCTGGGAAAAGAAACCATAGATCTTTATAACACATCGGATACGAGAGGCAGTCAGCGGTCTTATGGAATGAACTACCAGAAAATAGGAAAGGAGTTGATGAGCCAGGATGAAATAGCAGTCATGGACGGAGGAAAATGTATTCTGCAGGTGAGAGGTGTCAGACCATTTTTCTCAAATAAATACGATATTTGCAAACATAAAAACTACAAATATCTGTCCGATTATGACAAAAAGAATATCTTTGATATTGAAAAATATCTGAGTACTAATCTGATACTGAAACCAGAGGATGAAGTGGAACTGTATCAGATGTAACTTCTCGACAAATTGTCGGGAAGTGGATCATGGGAGGAAATCATGAATAATTTGGAAAAAAGGAACAGTCGGTATCCATCGACGAAAATGAATATACCGACTGTACGTGTGAAGAATTTTCCAAGTAGAAAATCCTATGCTTAGTGTAGCACAAAAGGCAGGGTTTATATAGTGTTTTCTTCCCTTTCTGGAAAAAATCTAAGAAAGGACTGGAAAATGTAAGTTTTCCAAAGGTACACTTATGGCATTTTTTACAACGGCAATTACGACCTTAAAAACATTGGTTTGTGCGATCGGAGCCGGACTTGCAGCCTGGGGAGTGATCAATCTGCTGGAAGGATATGGAACGGACAATCCGGGTGCAAAGTCACAAGGAATAAAACAGTTCATGGCTAATTAAAGGGAACAAAAAGAAAGGAAAAGCACAATCCAGACGGTATCAGCGGCAGGCTACAAGAATAAATTGTGATTTCATAAGATTGGTGCTATAATAAGAGAAAAGTTCCTGCCGGGGCAGCCGCCCCGGTGGTATGGATAGAAAGGCAGGAAAACAATATGCACATCAGCTATAAACCACTCTGGCACACACTGTTAGAGCGTGATATGAGAAAAGAGGATTTAAGGCTTGCCGCTGGTATGACAACAAATATGATTGCCAACATGAGCAAAGAGGGAAAGCACATCAGCATGGATACATTAGCCCGTATCTGCGAAACGCTGAATTGTGAGATTACCGATGTGATTGAGTTAGTACCAGACGAGCCTGCTTCCACAGGAGGTAAGGAACATGAGCGAATTGAAACCAAGAATAACGGAAAACGGAATTGATTATATCCTTGTCGGAGATTATTACATCCCGGACTTGAAACTGCCGGAGGAACACCGCCCTATCGGAAAGTACGGACGGATGCACCGGGAATATTTAAGGGAAGTCCACCCAGCCAGATTGAATACATTGATACTGACCGGGGAATTGTGGACATATCTTGCAGACCTGAACGAACAGGCACAGGAACGGTTAGACACCATCATGGAGCAGATGAAAACTGCCGAGGGCGTAACCGAGGAATTGAAGCGTACCCACCAAATGGAATGGGTGCAGCGTTGCAATAACATTCATAACCGGGCAGAAGAAATTGTTTTGCATGAGATGATTTATTCATAACGGGAGCAATTAAATCGGAGGTATATAAGATGATTGAAATTGTATTTGGTGAAAGTGCCTGTGGAAGTTTGAAAATTGCCCAAACTTACGGCAAGGGAAAGTATAGAGGAAGTGCTGTTTCAATATTTATGAGGCATGAAGACGGGAGTGTTCCATCTTCAGATGAAATGAAAAAAGCACAGCTTCAAGCACAGGAACAAGAACGCATTGCTTGGGAGAATGCTATTCCATTGGGAGGCAAGAGCTGTGATGTTTATTGTTTTGATATGGCTCTTAGTGTGGGAGATATTTCTGATAATGGAATTGGCGAACAGCGGAAAAATGTTTTCAAGAAAATGCTGTCTGTCTGCTTTGTAGAGGATTTAGATTATCAGGTTGAAGAAAAAATACAGAAAATTAAAACTACATTGACCTCAGTGATTGAACGATATGTAGCTGGGGAAGAAATTCGCATTTGGTATAGCTATAATCCAGATGAGCTTTGTGGTATGTATTGGCTTATGAAACAACTTCAACCCTTAAACTGCCAGACAACAATTTATTTGGTTAAGTTACCTACATGGGAATATGGAAAAGAAAATACTATGACATCCAAAATAGCATGGGGCGAGGTCTCTCCTGGCGAATGGGGAAACTATATAACTCTACAAGAGAAAGCTAATCCTGTATTTCTTTCAGCTTGTGCTATGAAATGGAATCAACTTCAAAATGAAAATGCACCTTTGCGTGCAATGTTAAATGGTAAATTGCAAAGCGTTTCAGAAGATATATATGATAGTTTCATTCTTCGTGAAATTGCGGAACAGCCAGAGCAATTCAAAATGGCTATTGTCATAGGTAATGTTTTAGGAAAATATCAACTTGGAATTAGTGATGTATGGATTTCCAATCGCATTGATAAAATGCTTGAAGATGGTGTGTTGGAAATTATACAGGACGCACCAAAGGGAGAAACAAATTATCGCCGAATATTAAGAAAACGAATGAAGTAATAACCACAGCACAAACCGCTGCTACATGGAATCCAACAAACCATGCAACAGCGGTTTTCCTTTACCGTTTTTTCCTCTGGTTGATAGGCGTTCCCGTTTTCTTTGATTTTTGGAGAATCCGAATAAGCCAGCGAAATTCTTCATCTGACAGATTTTTATAGTTGATACCGAGCTGCTTGCAGTAAAGCACTGCCAGTTTTTCCAAACGGCTGCCCTTGAAATTTTCGACCGCTTCCAGATTTTCTTTCAGTTCATTGGCAACAGTGGTCTGGGGCGCACTCTCACTATCCTTTTTATGGGTTTCCCGAATATCCCGGATAATCAGGTTTAGGTCATCCAGAACCATGTGGCTGAAATATTCATCATCACTGATATGGGCGGCTTGCAGCACTTTCAAATGTGGGTCATCTTCGCCAGGGCGATACCGTTCTATGATTTCATGCCGGACAGTATCGACAAGGGTGTTGAGGTTTTGAATCTGCATGGTGGCAATCCCATCCACATAAATCTCAATGTCCGCAAGAAACTTGATAAAGTCCTTATGGGTGGCAAGTTCGCAGAGCAGACGGTTGTTGATCCGTCCGCTTTTCAGAAGTGCAACCATTTCATCGTTCAAATGCAGCTCCGTCAGTGGCGTGTTGATCTGCTCCCTGTTCTCTGTCCGGCACAGCAGATAATCGACGGAAACCCCATAGAAGTCTGCCAGCGTGATAAGGTTGCCATGATTGATTTCCTTAAAATCTTCTTTTTCATAACTGCCAAGGGCTGATTTAGAAATACCCGTTAGTTTTGATAGTTCTTCCAGATTTAAGCCTTTGTCCTTGCGGAGTTCCCAAAGGCGTTCCTGTATGCTTGTTGCTCCTTTCATGGGCACACGCTCCTTTCCAACGGTTTCATTGCTGCCGCTTATCTGGATTATATCACACTTTCCGTAATCGTGGAAATTTCTGATTTTTACCCTTAATTCCTACTTTGTGGACATACGGCACAGGGCACAAAAATGTTCTATGATACAGGTAGTTCATCGATGGATTATTCCAATCGAATGACCAGCCTGTGTGGGATATGCTTCCCCGGCGATGTAGCGCCATGAATTTTGGCAGGGATATGGAGGAACCCTGACCGAAACGAGCGTACCAAAGGGAGCGATACGCCGCTGTGAGATTCAGGGGAGGAACGACACCGGGGAGAACTGGCGAACTGACACCGAAATGATACCGAAACACGACAATCTGATAGGGGGATAGTCTACCCTATCGCTGATACTTCGGGAGATTTTAAGCGGCTCTATGGCTGTAATTTTGCCGAAAATCGCCCCGAGACCATACACTAAAACGGGAGGAAACACAATATGCCGAGAATGAGCAAAAAGAGGAAGCATGAGCTTTCCTTTTACCTCAATGACCGGGGGCGTGTCACTTACAACGAATTATGCCGGAAATGCCAGCATGGGTGCAAGCAGAGCTTCCGGGCGGTTGTGATTGACTGCCCCTGTTATTTATCCAAACGAGCAAAGAAAAAGGAGGAACACACCGAATGAATTTTGAATTTATGACGATAGACACACCATTACCGCCCTGTATGCCATTTCCCAGAGCGTTGACAGGATTTCCAGTCAGCAGCACCGCAAAGGTCATGTACTGCCGGATGCTGGACGCTATGCTATCCAAAGGGAAGGAGGACGAGAACGGAATCCTGTTTGTCTGCTTCCCCATCACAGCCATTGCCGCAGTCCTGTCCCGCAGCCCCATGACGGTCAAGCGTTCTCTGAATGAACTGGAAACCGCCGGACTTATCATGCGGGTGCGTCAGGGCATTGGAGAACCAAACAGGATTTATGTGCTGATACCGGGAAAGTAGGACGCTGCCCTTGCCTGATACCTCAAAACTGGAAAAGCTCAACCGGGAGTTGGAAAAAAGCGAAAAGAAACTGCGGAAAGCCATCAATGATGAAAAGGCATTGCAGCACCAGTTGAAGCAGCTTACCCGAAAGGAACGGACGCATCGGCTCTGTACTCGTGGCGGTATGCTGGAAAGTTTTCTGCAAGAGCCGGAACGCCTGACAGATGATGATGTCATGCTGCTGTTGAAACTCATTTTTCACAGGCAGGACACGCAGGAACTATTGAAAAAACTGCTGGAACGGGAGAAGCTGGAAACCCCTTAGTTTACTAAGGGCGCAATTATACACCACCCAAAGGTTGGTGCATTGCGTTCTCCGAAGGCTCCTCGCCGGAGGGCTGTGATTTTCCGCAGCCACGGACTGCTCCAAATCAAACAGGGGACGCTACACTTCCCCTGCGCTGGCTTTCGCCAGCTACCCTTTTGTGGACTTGCCATCTGGGGACACCTTGCGTTGCAAGCTGTTCCCAGCCGACAAGTTTTACAGAATCAGTTTTCTGTCTTTTGAGAAGAAATGAAAAATGTTATACTAAAAAATGAAAATGCCTATTGACTCTCACGGAACGTCATAGATTAAAGTTACCTTATCAGGAACAGGAGGTCAGCAGCTATGAGGACAGTAAAAGAAATATCAGATTTAACAGGTATCAGCGTTCGCACGCTTCACTATTATGATGAAATCGGGTTGTTAAAGCCAACAGAAAAAAGTGATGCGGGATACCGGCTTTATGACGATAAGGCACTGGAAACATTACAACAGATTTTATTTTTCCGTGAGTTTGATATCTCCTTGAAAGAAATCAAAGCTGTTTTGGACAATCCGGCTCTTGATAGAAATCAGATTCTACAAGTACAGCGAAAAATGTTGGTAACAAAGAAAGAACGAATGGAACGTCTGATTGCCAGCATTGATGACATTCTGAAAGGAGAGAACAAAATGGATTTTACAATTTTTACCAAAACAGAAGTAGAAGAAATGTTCCAAACCATGCTTGAGCATATGCCGGAGAATATGAGAAACATTGCAATTAAAGAATTTGGTAGCATTGAACAATGGAAAAAGCATTATATGGAAGTCGTATCTTCGGAAGAAATGCAGAAAGGCTATGCAAAGGTAGTTGAATGGTATGGTGGAAAGGACAAGTTTCTGTCTGTTGCCCGAACTCCCGTCAGCAAAGAAGTTGCAGAAAGCTATAACAAACGGATAGAAGCGATTTTGCAAAAACTGATTGCAAAACAGAATTGTGACATAGATTCTTTTGAAGTAAAAGAGCTTGTTGGAGAATATGGCTTTGTTATGAAACAGCTTGCCCAGATAAAAGAAGAAAAAGGCTTTATGATGGCACAGGCGCAGTATTACCGCAATGAACAAATCAAACCAATGATAGACGAAAAATACGGTGAAGGGGCTTCTGATTTCTTTGCACAGGCAATAGAAAACTATTATAAAGTTAAGTAATCTTGAATTTTAACTAAATACCCGCCGCCCCCAGCGGCACACCAAGCAGGAAATCTGAAAAAGGTCTCCTGCTTTTTTTATACCTAAAATCGGAAAGGAGGAACACTAAATGCCCTGTCCACACAATCAAATCTCCATCGTCCAGCGTAGCAACCGCCAGTCTGCTGTTGCCGCCGCTGCTTACCAAAGCGGCGAAAAGCTGTTCTGTGAATACGACCAGCAAGTGAAGCACTACCCAGAAAAGCGTGGTATCGTCCATAATGAAATCCTGCTCCCGGCAAATGCCCCGCCAGAGTATGCAGACCGCAATACCTTATGGAACGCCGCCGAAGCTGTTGAGAAGCAATGGAACTCCCAGCTTGCAAGGCGGTGGGTGCTTTCCATTCCCAGAGAGATACCGCCCGACCAGTACGCCGCCCTTGTCCGGGATTTCTGCAATCAGCAGTTTGTTTCCAAAGGAATGTGCGTGGATTTTGCCATCCATGACAAAGGGGACGGAAACCCTCACGCTCATGTCATGCTGACTATGCGGGCAATGGATGAACATGGGAAATGGCTTCCCAAGAGCCGCAAGGTTTATGACCTTGACGAGAACGGGGAACGGATAAAACTTCCGTCCGGCAGATGGAAAAGTCACAAGGAAGATACGGTTGACTGGAACGACCGCAAGTATTGTGAAATCTGGCGGCATGAATGGGAGATCATCCAGAACCGCTATCTGGAAGCCAACAACCGCCCGGAGCGGGTGGATCTCCGTTCTTATGAAAGACAGGGGCTTGATATTATCCCTACCGTCCATGAGGGTGCTGCTGTCCGGCAGATGGAAAAGCGAGGGATTCAGACCAACATCGGAAATCTGAACCGGGAAATCAAAGCCGCCAACAGCCTGATGAAGTCTATCCGGCAGCTTATTAAAAATCTCAAAGGCTGGATTATCGAGCTTAGTGAAAAACGAAAAGAACTGCTTGCGGAAAAAGCTGCGGAGGAAGCGGTATTTCTTCCCAATCTGTTGATGAAGTACATGGAGGTACGAAAGGCAGAACGGAGCGACTGGACACGGGCGGGACAAAACCGTGGAACTTCCAAAGACTTAAAGGCAGTCAGCGAAGCCCTGTCCTATCTTCAGAGAAAGGGACTTTCCACCGTGGAGGATTTGGAAAACTTTATAGAAACGTCCGGGAAATCTGCCGCCGACTACCGAAAGCAGATGAAGCCAAAGGAAACCCGCAGCAACGTGATTGACGCTATCCTTGCCGCCCGGACGGACTGTAAGGAATGTAAGCCCGTTTATGAGAAATACCAGAAGATATTTTTCAAGAAAACTAAGGAAAAATTCAAGCTGGAACACCCGGAGGTTGCCCGGTTTGAGAAAGCCAGTGCCTACCTTGCCAAGCACCCGGATGATAAGGACAGCACGAAAAAGGAGCTTTTGCAGGAACAGGCGAAGCTTGTGGGCGAAATCGCAGACTTGAAAGTACCGTTGACCGAGGTGCAGGAAGATTTGAAGAAGCTGCGGGACATCCGCTACTGGGTACGGAAAGCCACACCCGGCACAGAGGAAAGCAAAGAGCCGCCCAAGAAGCAGCCCCTCAAAGAAGTCTTGCAGGATAAGGCTGACGAGAAGAAAGCACAGAAAAACGCCCCGGCGCAGACGAAACACAAACAACAGGATATGGAACTTTAACAGGCACTTGCCATTTTCAGATTGAGAATGATAAGTGCCTTTTCTTTTTTACAAGGAGGAATTGATTTGAATGTATTTGAAGCTGTGAAGCAGTCCGTTACGACAAGACAGGCTGCGGAGCATTACGGAATCCGGGTAAACAGAAACGGGATGGCTTGCTGCCCGTTCCACAACGATAAGACCCCCAGCATGAAGCTGGACAAGCGTTTCCACTGCTTCGGATGTGGTGCAGATGGGGATGTGATTGATTTTGTAGCTGCCCTGTACGGGCTGGGGAAAAAGGAAGCCGCCGCACAGTTGGCGAGTGACTTCGGGCTTGCCTATGAGGACTGGAAGCCACCGGGCAGGGCAAGGAAGCCCAAGCCCCGGCAGAAATCCCCGGAAGAACAGTTCCGGGAAGCAAAGGCACATTGCTTCCGTGTCCTTGCCGATTATCTACACCTCTTACGGGTATGGAAAACCGACTATGCCCCGCACTCCCCGGAGGAAGCGTTTCATCCCCGGTTCGTGGAAGCCTTGCAGAAGCAAGCCCATGTGGAATATCTGCTGGATGTGCTGCTGTTCGGGGAGACAGAGGAAAAAGCGGTTTTGATTATGGACTACGGAAAGGATGTGATACAGCTTGAACAGCGAATGGCAGAGCTTGCAGCCGCAGACGCAGCAAGAACTAAAAAACACCATGAACGCCATGCAGCCGCCCCAGAGCGTTGAGGAAGTAAAGGCAACTCTGGAAACCACCGAGAAAGGCGGCGTCCGCCAGAGCATACGGAACTGCCTGACCGTATTCCAGCGTGACCCTGTGCTTGCCGGGGCAATCGCCTACAACATCCTGACCGACCGCAAGGACATCATAAAGCCCATCGGTTTTCACAGAGAAAGCACAGCCCTGACCGATACGGACATGAAGTATCTGCTTCTCTATCTGGAGGAAACCTACGGGCTTACCAGTGAGAAAAAGATTGAAACCGCCATCGGGATTGTGGCGAATGAGAATAAGTACCACCCCATCCGGGATTTTCTGAACAGCCTTGCATGGGACGGGACTGAGCGCATCCGCTTCTGTCTGCGGCACTTTCTGGGAGCTGATGTGGACGATTACACCTATGAAGCCTTGAAGCTGTTCATGCTGGGGGCGATTACAAGGGCATTTAAGCCCGGAAGCAAGTTTGAAATCATGCTGTGTCTGGTAGGCGGTCAGGGGGCTGGCAAATCCACCTTCTTCCGGCTGCTGGCAGTCCGGGACGAGTGGTTTTCCGATGATTTGCGGAAGCTGGACGATGATAACGTGTACCGCAAGCTGCAAGGTCACTGGATAATTGAAATGTCGGAAATGATGGCAACCGCCAATGCCAAGAGCATTGAGGAAATCAAGTCCTTTCTAAGCCGCCAGAAAGAGGTTTACAAAATTCCCTATGAAACTCACCCGGCAGACCGCCCCCGTCAATGCGTGTTCGGCGGCACTTCCAACGCCCTTGACTTTCTCCCCCTTGACCGTTCCGGCAACCGCCGATTTATCCCGGTCATGGTGTACCCGGAGCAAGCCGAGGTTCACATTTTGGAGGACGAAGCCGCTTCCAGAGCCTATATCAGCCAGATGTGGGCGGAAGCAATGGAGATTTACCGAAGCGGCATGTTCAAGCTGTCATTCAGCCCAGCCATGCAGCGGTATCTCAAAGAACACCAGCGGGATTTTATGCCGGAGGACACCAAAGCCGGGATGATACAGGCTTACCTTGATAAGTACACCGGGGAAACGGTCTGCTCCAAGCAGCTCTACAAGGAAGCCTTAAACCACACCTTTGATGAGCCGAAGCAATGGGAAATCCGGGAAATCAACGAGATAATGAACCAGTGCATTACCGGGTGGAACTACTTTTCCAATCCGAGGATGTTTGCGGAATACGGCAGACAAAAGGGCTGGGAGCGTGAAATCCCGGCAACGGACACCGACAACCCGCCCGAAAAATCTATGGACGGTTTTGTGGAGGTCACAGAGCAGATGGAGCTTCCATTCTGAAAATGACAGCCCGTTGCCGACTTCGTTGCTATCCCGTTGCCGAGCCGGTTGCCGGGGAAAATCCCTTATTTCCGGGCTTTTTCCCTCTCTGACAACCAAAACAACAGAAAAATAAAAGAAAAGTATAAATAGTAATCAACGCCAGATTGAGATTGTTTGCAAGGTCTTTTGAAGCCCGTTGCCGGACTTCGTTGCCGACCGTTCTCTGTCTGGCTATTTTCATGTATGGAGGATAACTGCCTATGGCGAAAAATAAGACCAAGATTGAAGTGACAACCGTATTTGACGGGGAACTGGACGCCACCGATGTGTTCGTCAGCCTGATTTCCCAGAAATACGGCAAAACAAATACAAAAGAATATCTTGCTAAAAAGAAAGATTTGAAGTATAATGAAGATGTGGTTCAACAGAGCCAGATACCGTCTGGATTGTGTGGGTAAATGGCTATGATGAACGAAATGGAATACAGAACAATCGGTTCAGCACTTGCCGGGGGCTATCGTGCGGCGGTCTATTGCAGGCTGTCAAAGGACGATGACCTGCAAGGCGAAAGTGCCAGTATCGCAAACCAGCGTGATATGCTGGAAAAATACTGCGAAAAGCAGGGATGGGAGGTTGTGGCAGTCTATCAGGACGATGGCTTCACAGGTCTTAATATGGAGCGTCCTGATTTACAGAGAATGTTGAGAGCCATTGAGCGCAGGCAAATCAACCTTGTCATCACGAAAGACCTCAGCCGACTGGGGCGTAACTATTTGCAAACAGGGCATTTGATTGAGGACTTTTTCCCAAGAAACGGTGTCCGCTATATCGCCATGAATGACGGTATCGACACCCTGCGGGATAACAACGACATCGCCCCGTTCAAGAATATCCTGAACGAGATGTACAGCAAGGATATTTCCAAGAAAGTCCATTCCTCTTATCTTCTGAAAGCGCAGAAAGGACAGTTTACCGGGTGTCTTGCCCCGTTTGGGTATCGGAAAGACCCGGAGGACAAAAACCATCTGCTCATTGACGAGGAAACCGCCCCGATTGTGCGGCTGATTTTCGGATATGCCCTAAACGGTCATGGTCCGAACTATATCCGCAGACGGCTGGAGGAAGAAAAAATCCCCTGCCCCACATGGTGGAACCGGGAACGGGGGCTTCGCAATACCCGCACCAAATGGGAAAAGAAAGACCCGGAAAACGGGCGGTATATGTGGGACTTTTCCGTTATCAAAGACCTTTTGATGAATCCCGTTTACACTGGGGCGATTGCTTCCCAGAAAAAGGACTACCGTTTCAAAATCGGCACGATTGGGGAAAAGAAGCCGGAGGACTGGATTGTAGTGGAAGGACAGCATGAACCGCTGATTGACCGCATGAGCTTTGACATTGTGCAGAACAAGCTGAAATCCCGCCAGCGTCCGGGGCAGACCAATGAAATCAGCCTGTTTGCCGGACTGATAAAATGCGGCGAGTGTGGGAAGTCTCTGACGGTACGCTACACAAACGCAAAACATCCCCAGCAGATTTACTCCTGCAAGACCTACAATGCCTTTGGAAAGAACCACTGCACCCAGCACCGGATTGATTATGACACCCTTTACAGTCATGTGCTGCGGAAAATCCGGGAATGTGCCAGAGCTGCCCTGATGGACGGGAAAGCGGTTGCTGACCGCCTGACCAATACCTGTGAAGCCGAGCAGCGGGAACAGCGGGAAGCAATGGAACGCTCCCTTACAAGGGACGAGGAACGGATTGAGGTTCTGGACAAAATGGTAATGCGGCTTTATGAAGATATGATTGCAGGGCGTATCAGTGAGCAGAACTTCAACACCATGCTGGAAAAGACACAGACCGAGCAGACGGAACTTAAAACAAAAGTGTCCGAGGGCAGAAAGCGGCTGTCCGATGAAGTCCAGCTTGCCAATGACGCAAAACAATGGGTGGAAGCCATTCAGGAATACGCCAACATTACAGAACTGGACGCAGCCACCCTCAACCGCTTAATCAAAGAAATCGTCGTGCATGAGCGCATTGACGAAGATAAAACAAGACACATTTCTATCGAAATTCATTTTAATCTCAAACCCATCCCGGAGGTGGAACAGGTCACTGCCTGACCTGTCCCGCCGGGACGGTTCTCTTAAAAACACCATATAGATTTTTTGTACGCCGCCGCCCGCCATCGAGCAGAGTTTTACACCTAATTGGGGATAAAACAGTTGATGGCGGGCGGTGGCATCGTACTGATTGGAATAAACCTGATTCCACAGCTTGCAACTTTGTTTGGATAAATAAATGGGTGGAATAACCGAAAAAATAACAGAGTTCATAAAGGATCTGCTAACAGGCTGGATCACATCAAACCTGGATACCATGTTCACCGATGTAAATACCAAAGTAGAAACGATTGCTACAGAGGTTGGGAAAACACCCCAAAATTGGAACAGTGGCATTTTTTCCATGATAAAAAATCTGTCGGATAATGTCATTGTCCCCATTGCGGGGATGATTATTACATTTGTACTGTGTTATGAGCTGATTTCCATGATTATGGAAAAAAACAATATGCACGATACGGATACGTTTATGTTTTTCAAATACATTTTTAAGATGTGGGTAGCGGTATATCTGGTTACTCATACTTTTGATATTGCGATGGCAATTTTTGATGTAGCGAATCATGTGGTATCCAATGCTGGCGGTATGATAACCGGTTCCGCATCTATTGATGTTACAGAAGCATTGAAAACGCTTCTTGAAACGCAGATTGAAGATATGGGAATCGGAGAATTACTGGGGCTTGGTCTGGAAACGATGCTGGTCAGTTTATGTCTAAAAATCATATCAGTCCTGATTACCGTCATTTTATATGGACGAATGATAGAAATATATCTTTATGTCTCTGTGGCACCTATTCCGTTTTCAACATTTACGAACAGGGAATGGGGAAGTATTGGAAATAATTATGTGAAGGCATTATTAGCGTTGGGATTCCAGGGATTTTTTATGATGGTATGTGTTGCGATTTATGCAGTTCTGGTAAATGCTATTACAGTTGCGGATAATCTTCATACAGCTATCTGGTCAGTTGCAGCATATACAGTTATTTTATGTTTCAGCCTGTTTAAGACCAGTTCCCTGGCAAAATCAATCTTCAATGCACATTAGGAGGAAACAAGAATATGGCATATGTTCCAGTGCCGAAAGATTTTTCAAAAATAAAGACAAAATTAGCACTGAATTTAACTAAAAGACAAATTATATGTTTTTCTCTGGCAGGAATTTGTGGTGTTCCGGTCTATTTGCTGACAAAAGCAGGACTGGGAACAGATGTGGCAGCAACGCTTATGATCATAGTGATGCTGCCATTTTTCTTTTTTGCAATGTATGAAAAGGATGGATTTCCAGCAGAGAAAATATTGCTTCACATTATCCGGCAGAAATTTTTAAGACCTGGAATCAGGTTCTATCGTTCCCAAAACTTATATGACCGGATTATAGAGTACGATAAATTAGAGAAAGAGGGTGCATGGCTTGAGAAAAAGGCAAAAGAAGCCAGGGAAGCGAGAAATCCGTTCCATTTCCTTAAAAAAGCAGACCGAAAAAAATAAGAAACAGAAAACCGGACTTACGAAAGAAGAAAAAAAGCGTCTGAAAGAACTTCGGATGATAAAAGCGGAGAATCAGAAGAAGAGGAAGCCTTTTACAGCGCAGGATACGATTCCATATAAGGAAATATATAAGGATGGTATCTGCAGGACGGATGATAACTATTATTCAAAAATGGTGCAGTTTTACGATATAAATTACCAGTTAGCGCAGAATGATGATAAAGCGGCTATTTTTGAGAACTATTGTGAGTTCCTGAATTCATTTGACAGCTCTGTTGAGGTACAAATTACATTTCTTAATCAACAGGTGAATTTTGATGAGTATGCAAAAAATATTGATATTCCAGAGCAGGATGACTGTTTCAATGATATTCGGAAAGAATATTCGGATATGTTGAAAATGCAGCTTTCCAAAGGAAATAATGGGCTTGTAAAAACAAAATATATTACATTTTCCATTAAGGCGGATAATCTGCGAAATGCAAAATCCAGGCTGGAGAGAATTGAAGCCAGTGTATTGAATAATTTTAAGGTGATGGGAGCCATGGCAGAGCCTTTAAATGGGGTAGAACGTCTGAAAATCTTGCATGATGTGATGAATATGGACACAAAAGAATCTTTCCATTTCCATTATGGGATGGTTGCAAAAACAGGTCTGCAGACAAAAGACTTTATTGCACCTACCGGATTTGATTTTCGCAATGACAGCTATTTTCGGATGGGACAGACTTTTGGATGCGTGTCATATTTACAGATTACATCACCAGAACTTACGGATAAACTGCTGGCAGATCTGCTGGATCTGGAAGAGAATCTTATCATCAATATGCACCTGCGTCCAATTGATCCCAAGGCAGCTATTAAAAGCCTGAAAAGTACGCTGTCAAATATTCAGAAAATGAAAATTGAAGAACAGAAGAAAGCGGTCAGAAGCGGATATGATATGGATATTATTCCAACGGACATTTCTACATACGGAGAGGATGTGGAGGGATTGCTCAATGAAATCCAGTCCAGGAATGAGAAACTTTTTGAACTTACTTTTTTGCTGATGAATACAGCGGACAATAAGAGAAAACTGGACAATATTGTGTATCAGACTGCAGGAATCGCCCAGAAATATAATTGCAATATACGGAGACTTCAATATCAGCAGGAACAGGGACTTGTGGCATCACTACCACTGGGAATGAACCAGACTGGAATACAGAGAATTATGACTACGACTTCTACAGCAATCTTTGTTCCGTTTACCACACAGGAACTTTTCCAAGGCGGTGAAGCTCTTTACTATGGCTTAAATGCACTGTCAAACAATCTCATTATGGTGGATCGGAAACGATTGAAAACACCTAACGGCTTGATTTTGGGTACTCCTGGTTCCGGTAAGAGTTTTGCAACGAAAAGAGAAATTCTCAATGTTTTCCTGATTACAGACGATGACATTATTATCTGTGACCCGGAGGGAGAATATTTTCCGCTGGTAAATGCCTTAAATGGTGAAGTTATTAAAATCAGTGCAAAAAGTAATGATTACATCAATCCTATGGAAGTGAACCTGGATGTTATTTATCATCCGGAGAAATACAGGATTAATGGCGATGTGGAGGATATTGATACCATTATTGCTGATAAAGCAGAGTTTATCACATCTTTCTGCGAGGTCATTATGAAGAAACCTCAAAATGCAGAATTAAATGGTGATGAGGTTTCCATGATTGACCTGTGTGTAAAAGACATTTATAAAAAATATCTTTACAATGATCCAAAACCGGAAAATATGCCGACTTTGCAGGATTTCTATGAACGTCTGAACTTTTATGCACCAGATAAACCAGCAGCACAGAACATTGCCAACAGTCTGCAGTTGTATGTAACAGGATCGCAGAATGTATTTAACCATCGAAGTAATGTCGATACGCAGAACAGAGTGGTATGCTTTGATATTCGGGAACTTGGAACCACACTACGAAAAGCAGGGATGTTGATTGTCCAGCATATGGTTTGGACAAGAGTATCACAGAACCGCAGTCGTAGGAAATCAACCCGTTATTATGTGGATGAATTTCACCTTTTGCTGAACCAGCCACAGACTGCTAATTATTCTATTGAAATGTGGAAGAGATTTCGTAAGTGGGGTGGAATCATTACAGGAATCAGTCAGAATGTAACAGATTTTCTTGGCTCTCTGGCAGTAGAAAGTATTGTGGGAAACAGTGATTTTATCCTGATGTTAAATCAGCACAGCGGGGATCAGAAGATCCTTGCGGAGAAATTGAATATTTCCAAGCATCAGATTTCTTTTGTAAATAACAGTAATGCAGGAGAAGGGCTGCTCTTTTACGGAAATGTAATCATACCTTTTGCAGACAGATATCCGCAGGATACCAGAACCTATGCTTTGATGAGTACTAAACCGGATGAGATTCAGACTTAACGGACAAAAAAGCAGAGGTGAGGTACATTGGGAAAACAAAAATATACGGCGAAAGAGAAGAAAGTCAGCCGTATGACCAGAAATGGTCTGGTTGAGGAAAATCTTGCAACAAAGGAGACCAGAAAAGTTACAAACAGCGATCAGGAGTTGCCTTATAAACAGAAGGATGTAGAACAGGCATTTATTACTTCTGAAAAGAAGAAAAACTCTCATAAAAAAGCTGAAAAGAAACAATTTTCCGAAAAAGTTCAGGAGGGAAATCCTGCCAAAAAAGAAGAGGCTGCAAACAGTCCTCCGGGAAAACGAAAAACACAGGGACGGTACAGATACCGGGACAAGCCTGCAGGTGTATCTGTGGATTCAGCGGTAGAAATACGTGAGCGCAAAGAAAAACACAGGAGCCAGTATCAGCGACAGAAAAAGAAACAGCAGAGACTGCAGTTTGGAAAACTGGAGACAGATGGAAGTCTGAAGAAAGAAAAGAAAACTTCGGCTGAAACAGATGGAGGACATTTTCAGGCAGAGAAGAATGATGTTTCTACAAACCGAAAAAAAGGAAAGCAGAAATATAGCCGAAAAACAATAAAAACTTATCAGGAAGTGGATAAGGCTGCAAGAAAACAGGAAGCTGAGAGGCAGAACAAAATTCCGAAAGATTCTGTTTATACCAAGAAAACAAATGAGGAACAGAAAGCAAAGGTAAAGTACCATTTATATTTCGACAAAAAAACAGGGAAAACGGATGGTAAAAAGAAAACCTTGTCTTCTGTTCCAAAGAAAGCATTAAAAAATGCAGTATATCAGAAAGCAGGCGAAGACGAAGAGGAAAACAGTGCTGTAGATGCAGCACATAAGCTGGTGCGTTCAGGTGAGTGGATATTACAGGAACATAGCAGTAGAAATATCCGGAAGAACCGCAGTCAGATACATAAAGAAAACCGTTTAGAGAAAAGAGCCTGGAAGAGTGCATCCAGGTATCAATATCAGAAATATCTGGAAGAACATCCAGAGATGCAGAAAAAGCTGATCAGAAAATTAATACAGAAGCAGAGGATTAAGCGAGAGTATCAGATGGCATACCGGGCTGGGAAGATTGCAAAAGAAACAAAAGACACCTCAATCCGGTCAGTAAATCTTGCTACTAAAATTGCAAGAAAGGCACAGGAAGTATTTGTAAGAAATGTAACTACTCTGATCTCAATGGGGTTGTTATTGATTTTGCTTCTTTCCGTAATGACAGGATTTGCTTCCTGTTCGGCTATGTTTTCTAATGGAATTTCTACGGTAATCGCTTCCAGTTACATTGCGGATCCGGACGAAATTGAAAAAGCAGAGTTGTATTATACGCAGTTGGAAGCCAGTCTTCAACAGAAAATAAACCAGATGGAAGCCCGGTATCCAGGAAAAGATGAATACAGATATAACATTGGTGAAATCGGCCATGATCCTCATACATTGATCAGTTATCTGACTGCCAGTTATGGGGATTTTAAGTTTGATGAGATAAAAGGAGAACTGGAAACAATTTTTTCTTTACAGTACGGAATCACCGTAGAGGAAAAAAGTGAAACCCGGCAGGAAACATCTACAATACAGGTAGGGCAGTCATTGGGAAATGTTGTGACCAGTGGATACTGTAATTGTCCCATCTGCTGTGGCGTGTGGAGTGGAGGACCTACTGCTTCAGGGGCAATGCCACAGGCTAATCATACGCTTGCGGTTGATGCTGCAAACCCATTTCTTCCAATGGGGACGAAAGTAGTGATGAATGGGATTGAGTACACCGTAGAAGATACTGGAAACTTTGCCCAGTATGGTGTCCAGTTTGATGTTTATTATGATAATCACGCAGTAGCTGAGGCACATGGTCATCAGATCTGGGAATGTTTTCTGGCAGAGGGCAATCAGAACTCTGTGGAAGTTACCCGTACAGTAACTGCAGATGTACTGAATGTTTCTGTTCAGGCAAAACCGCTTAGAAGTGTTATTCTGTCCAGAATGGAAGAGGATGAGCAGGAAATTTATGAAGAGGTCTATTCCAACAGAGGAAATTTACAGACATATAAAACTCCGGTTGAGTTAAACTGGTATGCCTATATCAGTACCTATTATGGGTATTCTGTAAACAATGGAACCGGGCAGACACAACTTCACAGAGGTGTGACGATTAATGTACGACAGGGAACAGAAGTGAAGTCAGCGATGAATGGTTTTGTTGTAGATGTAGGATATAGCGGAACTTTTGGAAATTATGTAGTTACGCAGGATAAAAAAGGTGTGCAGATTAAATACGCTTATCTGCAGAGCATTTCGGTAGCAAATGGTCAGGAAGTAACAACAGATACTGTAATTGGTACAACGGGAAGTACAGGAAGTGCAACCGGAAGCCAGTTATATTTGGAACTGGTCAAAGATGGGGAATATTATAATCCTGTTTTTTATATCAGTACCGGAGATAGCGGGCTGTATGTTGGAGGAGGCAGTTATGATGATGAGACTGTGCGGAGATTATTTGCGGAAGCAGACAAATATCTTGGTATGCCGTATGTATGGGGCGGTTCCAGCCCGGAGACTTCTTTTGACTGTTCTGGTTTTGTAAGCTATGTGTTTACCAATTCGGGTGTCTGCAATATGGGAAGACTTACTGCACAGGGAATTTATGACATTTGTATGCCTGTATCACCAGAAGAAGCAAGGCCAGGAGATATTATCTTTTTCACTGGGACGTATGATGCGGGAGAGCCGGTTACCCACGTAGGAATTTATGCCGGAGATGGACAGATGATCCATTGTGGAAATCCAATTCAGTATACGTCCATTAATTCTGCATACTGGCAGTCTCATTTTTATGCTTTTGGCAGGCCATAAGGAGGGGCGTATTTGAACATTGAACGAATAAAAGAAGAACTTGCAAGAACCTACGCTAAGATTGAAAAGCTACAGAAAAAAGCAAGGGATCTGGAAGAACAGAAGAAACAGGCAGAGGATATGGAGTATCTGAAAATTATCCGAAGCAATGGAGTTTCCGCAGAGGAACTTCAGTTGATGATTGATATCAGTAAGGAGGAACAAAAAAAGATATTGGAAACCAGAGAAAAGGAGCAGACAGAAAATGAAGAAATTTCATAAAAGAGCAGCTGTATTTTTAACCGCAGCTACGTTAGCAGGACTTCCGGCAGGAGCTTTCTTTTATAGTTCGCCCGGAAGTCTGACTGTATGGGCAGATAATGTAGAAGTGGAATCATCAGAAGAAAGCAGCCCGGAAGATGTTGATTTTTCAGATGAATCAGAAGCTGAAATTCTTGCAGATCCAGTGGAACAGGCACAGGAAGATGCAGGAAATGATGTGACGGAAACACCGGAAGTAGGGATTACCTTTACAGAACCCGAAGGCTGGCAGACAGATACGGCAACCGTAAAAATTCAAGTGGAAGATACAAAGAATACAGGTGCTTTTTCTATTGCAAAAGTAGAAGCAAGACTTTCAGAAAATGGAGGATGGTCAGACATAACCGGAAATATGGAAGTATCCATCTCTTCTAATTGTAGTGTTTATGTGAGAGTTACCGATCAGAATGGAAATACTTATGAGCAGAATCGTTACATAGAGTGTTTTGATAAAACCAAACCAACTATTATTGCGGCTGCGAAGAATGGGATACTGATCGTGCAGGGAGTTGATGCGGAATCGGGAATTGCTGCTTTGTATGTCAATGGAAATGAATTCACAGAACTGACGAATAATACATTAAATGTCCGTTTGCAAAAAGCGGATACTTCCTATGAATACTTTACCCTGCAGGCAAAAGACAAAGCAGGAAATATGTCAGAGATCTATAAAGTAGGAAACCCTTATTATGAAAATCCAGATGCAGTAAAAGAGAATACAGAGGTTTCCGGAACGGAGCAGAATGCAGCTTCTTTGCCAGCCGATGGAACTGCAAGTAAGCCCACCAGTGCTACGGCAACCGTAACGGAACATCAGACAACGAACGAGACTGCTACTGCACCAACAGAACCAGAAAACACAGGAAATGAAACGGATACAGAAGCAGATACCGGACGGGTGCAGGGAGAAAGTTCTGCTTCCGGCATGACAACAGGAACAGTTCAGGACAAAGGGGGAAAGGAATTTTATACGATCAAGACAAAAAGTGATAAGGTTTTTTATCTGATCGTAGATAAGGATAAAACGGATGAAAATGTTTATCTTCTTACAGAGGTAGGCGAAAATGATCTTTTGAACTTTACGGATACCAACATGGTCACACTTCCACAGAACCAGGCTATTGCAGAATCCGCACTGCCACTTGAAACAGAGAAGATCACAGAGATACCGGAACCAGAAGTTACGATCATACCGGAAGAAAAGGAAGAACCTGAGAAGAAAAGCAATAATTCTGGCACGATTTTATTAATGCTGCTGGTTCTGGCAGGAGTTTGTGGTGCTTACTATTATTGGAAATTTATGAAAGGAAGAAATACTTCTTTTGATTATGAAGAGGACGAGGACGACGATGAGGAGGAAGATACAATTCGTGAGGATGATGAAGAATTAGAAGAATATGAAATGGAAGGTGAAGTAGAAGACGAAGAATCAGAGGAATAACTTTGTTTCACTTAATTACAGCGACAGGTGCAGAAAGGAGATTGAAAATTGCAGCTTGTAATTGCGGAAAAACCCAGCGTAGCCAGAAACATTGCGAAGGTGCTTCATGCCACAAACGTAAAAGATGGCTACCTGGAAGGAAAAGAATATCTGGTTTCCTGGTGTATTGGGCATTTGATTGAACTGGCTAGTGCGGATCAGTACCGGGATGACTGGAAAGCATGGAAATATGAAACACTTCCCATGATTCCGGAGAATTGGAAATATCAGATTAAAGAAAGTACCAAAGGGCAGTTTCGGGTTTTAAAGGAACTGCTTCACAGAGCAGATATCACAGAAGTTATATGTGCAACAGATGCAGGAAGAGAAGGGGAGTTGATTTTCCGTCTGGTATATAACCAGGCAGAATGTAAACTTCCCTTTAAAAGACTGTGGATTTCTTCCATGGAGGAAAAAGCAATTCTGGAAGGATTTCAGCAGCTGAAAGATGGACATGAATATGATGATCTTTATTATTCTGCAGTGGCGCGAAGTGAAGCAGACTGGCTGGTAGGAATTAATGCCACCAGACTGTTTACGGTACTGTATCACCATCGGTTGATTGTAGGTCGGGTGCAGACACCTACACTTGCAATGCTGGTGGAACGGGAAAAGAGCATCGAGAACTTCCAGAAAGAGAAGTATTATCTGGTTCATCTTCTGATGGATGGATTGGATGCTGTAAGCAGCCGGATAAAAGAGAAAAGTGCTGCCGTTCAGATGATGGAGGATATGAAGGATGAAACTGCACAGATTCTTTCAGTAAAGAAAGAGAAGAAAAAGGTACAGCCGCCGAAATTATATGATCTGACCACATTACAGAGGGAAGCAAATCGTCTTCTTGGATTTACGGCACAGCAAACCTTGGACTATACCCAAAGCCTTTATGAGAAGAAACTGGTGACGTATCCAAGGACGGATAGCCAATATCTTACAGATGATATGGAAGAAAATGCTCTTCTAGTTGTCGGGGCAGTAAATAGTATGTTTCCTGAAATGTCAATAAAGGGTTCAGAACCAGATATAAAGAGAATTTTGAACAGTAAAAAGGTATCAGATCATCATGCAATTATACCAACGGTAGAAATTACAAACATGGATTTAAAAGCACTTCCGGGTGGAGAAAAGAAAATTCTCATGCTGATTGCATCAAAGTTATTATGTGCATCGGAACAGGAATACATATATGAGAGTATTAAGACTGAAATTTCCTGTCATGGAGAACTGTTTACTGCATCTGGAAAGAATGTTCTCCAATATGGATGGAAAGAAGTGGAAGAACGGTTCTTTAAATCATATGGGAAAAATGCAGAAAAGCCAGAAGAGGAGGAAAGTGATTTTCCAGATATAAAAATAGGGCAGGTATTTGAATGTGTTGTTGTAAAATTTAGTGAACATTTTACAGCACCGCCGAAACATTATACGGATGTGATATTTTGTGAGCGTAAGGAGTGGATAGGAATTGAAGAAAGGAGTTCAGCATGAGAAGAAAAAAAGATAAAAGCAATGGCATTACTGCTTTGTATGAAAGACTGTCTCGTGATGATGATAATGCTGGAGAGAGTAACAGTATAGTTCATCAAAAGCAAATGCTTGAAGATTATGCTATGAAACATGGTTTTACGAATCTTGTTCATTTTACCGATGATGGTTGGAGTGGAGCGACCTTTGACAGACCTTCATGGAACAGACTTGTTGAAGGTGTTAAAAACGGAGAAATCACTGCCTGTATCTGCAAAGATATGTCCAGAATCGGCAGAGACCATTTGCAAGTAGGTTTTTTCACTGACATTCTGTTTAGAGAAAAGGAAGTTCGATTTATAGCAATCAATAATGGTATTGACAGTGACCGTCAAGAAACCAGTGAGTTTGCCCCTTTTCTGAATATCATGAATGAGTGGTTTGTCAGGGACACAAGTAAGAAAATTAAAGCTGTACTGAAATCCAGAGGTTCTTCCGGCAACGCTCATACAAGTAATATCCCACCATACGGCTATTTGAAAGACCCCGAAAACCCCGACCATTGGATTATTGATGAAGAAGCTGCTGAAGTAGTCCGCAGAATTTATCGCATGACTATTGAGGGAAAAGGACCTTATCAGATAGCAAGAGAACTTTCAGAAGAAAAAATTGAAAGACCATCTTATTATCTTGGCAAAAAGGGACTTGGAAATCATGCAAGCAACTATGACAAAGAAAATCCGTATATGTGGCGAGGAAATCAGGTTACTACTCTGATTGCCCGACCAGAGTATATCGGAAAGACTGTCAACTTCAGGACATTCAAAAATTCCTATAAGGACAAAAAGACGAAAAGGGCAGATAAGGAAGATTGGGTGGTTTTTGATGATACACAAGAGCCTATTGTCGATGAAGAAACATGGCTGCTTGCTCAAAAGTTAAGACAGAATGTAAGAAAAGCAGATCCTATGGGCGAGCCTAATGTTCTGACCGGAAAGATTTACTGTGCTGATTGTGGTGCGCCGATGTATAATCACAGGCAGCGGAAAGGGCGAGAAAGAATATACTATACTGCCAAAGGCGAAAAAAGGACAAGTTATTCCAATCCGGCAGATTGTTATGAATGTTCCACATATAATCTTGCTTATCAGAAGTATGACCGACATTGTACTTGCCACCATATTTCAACAAAAGCACTTAAAAGCATCATTCTGAAAACCATACAGGAGACTTGCCATTATGTTTCTTTGAATGAGCGGGAGTTTGTTTATTCTCTGCAAGAAGAATCGGCGATGAAAGATATTGCTGTTTCTGAAACTGTAAAAAACCGCATTGAAAGAAATCAGAAGCGAGTTCACGAACTGGATATGCTTATCAGGAAAATCTATGAAGATAATGTGATTGGAAGATTGCCGGACAGACTTTTTCAGAGTATGCTTACTGATTATGAAAATGAGCAGAACGAGCTGAACAAGATTATTGAGACTGACACCGCTGATATGCAACGGATTATAGGCGGTCAAAATAATGTGGAGCGTTTTCTAAAGCTGGTTAAAAAGTATGAGAATATTACAGAACTTACTCCTGCCATGATAAATGAATTTATCGACAAAATTCTGGTTCACGAGCCACAAGGAAAAGGTGCAGACCGCACCACAGAGGTGGAGATATATCTTAACTATGTCGGGCAATTTCAAGTACCTGTGGAGCAGCATGAACCAACAGAGGAAGAAAGGATTGCTGCTGAAAAAGAGGCGGAACGACTTCGCAGAAAACGAGAATCCAATCGTAAGTATATGAAAAAGATTCGTGAGAAATCAAAAGAATTTGCGGAGCATGAGCGTATAGCAGAAGAAAAAAGTTCTGATAGCAATGTGTGTGTTGAACAGAACGTCACAAGCAAATCAAATCGGCAAAAAGTGAAAGGAGAAAAAATAGCATGACAGAATTGAAATCACGAATCCATGACAAAAGCAACGGTCTGGACTATGTTCTTGTGGGCGATTACTATGTGCCGGACTTGAAGCTACCGGAGGAACACCGCCCTATCGGTATGTGGGGCAGACTGCACAGGACATATTTGGAGCAGTACCGCCCTACAAGGTTCTCTGCCCTCTGTTTATCCGGCGAACTGCATACTTACCTTGCTGACCTGGACGAACAGGCAACGGAAAGGTGCAGCCTTATCATTGAGCAGATGAAACAAGCCGAGGGCGTGACCGAAACCATGAAAGCAGACAATCAGATGTTGTGGGTACAGTCCATGAACTCTATCCGTAACCGAGCCGAAGAAATCATCAGACAGGAAATGATTTACTGCTGATTTTATCAAGTCCAAAACCAACAAATTTGTATCGTAAACGAAGCGACAGGTATTTCCTTATGAAGTGTCTGTCGCTTTTCATTTATCAAACTTTAAGGAGGAAAACACAATGAAGATGAACCGGAATGAAATGGAAGCCCTTTATGCCTTTGGCTGTCCGAACCTGAAAGCAACTGTCGAGCGTTTGCGTATGGTAGCTGCCCTTGCACCCGATCCAGTGGCGAAGAAGCTGTTTTATATGCTTTCCGTCAAGCTGAGTGCTGAGGGTGTTGAAAGGTGGTATCGCTGCTTTTACTGCAAGCTGCGTGTGTTGAAAAACCATAGGGAGGGCTGCTATGACGAGACTGACGAAGATTGAGAAAGAAACAATCGTTCTCTTTAATGAGGGCGAGGACAAGGCAAATATCTACACCCACAACGCCGGATTGAAAAAGAGGTTGGCTGCTTTTGCTAAGAAGTACCCTGACCTTTGCCGACTGGAAAAATCCAATGTTCAAGGCGGTGTTTCTTATGAGCTGGCAAAGTCCCGTCTGTCTATCCGTTTCCTGCCGCCTTACAGTGAGGAACGCAGACAGAAAGCCAGCGAATATGCGAAAAAGCATGGGCTGAACAGCCAGCAGGGGTAATGTGATAATCAGGGCTGATATGCGGTTAAAATGTCAGGTGCAGACCTGATGTTTTGACCGTTGCCTATCGCCTGTGAGGAAAGTATCGGGGACTATGGATTTTGCGGAAATGTGCGTTACAAGGCTTGAACAGGAACTCTGTACACAAAATTTTTTCTTCCATTCTTTAAGTTGATGAAGTATAATGAGATATGAAAAATTGAGGTTTTTAATACTCGATTTCAAACAATCATTTTTATATAGCTGGAACTATGGAGGGCAAAAATGAATAATTTTTTACGAATGTGTTTGAATATAATTACACAAATAGGTCCCTATTTAGTTGTACTTCTTCTTTTGAAATATCTTGTAAATCTTCAACAAAAGAGAGCTAAAGAACGAGAGGAAGAACAGAAAAAGGGAATAATTAGGACGCATTATATAATAAAAACCGAAAAAGTACTTACTATGTTTTTTGTATTGGCGGTGTTTCTTTTTGGGGGAGCTACGGTAGCCAGTGCTATTCAACAAGATGATTTATTGCCACCAATTGGTTTTAGTATTTTCTTTATTGTTTCTTTAATCGGCTCATTGAACATGATTATGTGGAAACTGGAAGTGAACGGAGATGAAATCACATGGCGTTCAACTTTTGGAAGAAAGAGAACTTTTCACTTTGAAGATATTACCTATTGCGAGAGAAAGAAAGGTTCTATGCGTGTATATGTAAATGGAGAAAAATTATTTACCATTGATAGTAATATTGACAAAGAAGAATTTATGGAGGACATAAAAAGAAGAAGAATCCCTGTAAAATCTTACTGGGCAAATCAGCATAAGAAAAATCGTAAATGACATAGATTTTATAACAGTACGATGTTAGACAACTGAATATGACCGTCAAGGTCAGATGAAGAAACCGATGTATTGAGCGTAAAGCGATCATGCGTCGGTTTTTCTTATTTCATGAGCTGACAGAATTCCGACTGTATATCACCCGTGAGGAAAGTATCGGGGACTATGGATTTTGCAGAAATGTGCGTTACAGGTAAGTAAAAAAACTACTTGATAGAGTGTAAATTGAATTGTTCATATCGGTATGATATAATTTACTGAAATGAAGCAAGAAGGTGGACTTTTGTATGAAAAAATTTTTGAAAATATTGCTAATCGTTATAGGAATAGTTTTTTTGATTTTTGCAGCGCTGATATGTATTGGACTGTTTGTTGATTATGATGACCATATTGAAAATGGTCGTTATACTTATGTTCCGGAAGAAGAAAACAAAGGAAATGAGTATATCGAGTTTAAGTTGACAGATAATGGAAAAGACGATTCTAAACTTACATATTATAATTCTATCGAAGAAGCTATTTTGAATTCCCCCTTAAAAGCAGAACATGAAGATTTATCAGCTCCAGAAGATTTTCTTAATCATGTTGATGAAATATTGCATATATGGAATGGCAAACAGTATGATACGATTTTCTATCGAGCAGGAAGTGATAACGATCCCGTTCAAGGTTTTGTGATTGCACGCTGCAAAAAAAAGATAGAAAATGAAAGTACACAATATGCGTTTGTAAATGCCACACCATCTGCCACTACACCAGATACCACTTATGGGGGAGACTTCAAAAAATTTATCCATTTATCTTTAACAATAAGTGATATTCAACAAGACTTAAATCCAAATTATCCAGATACCAGATTCGTTTTTGGCTATGCACATGATAAAGAAATTTACTCATTAGAAGTAGAGGGTCAAAAGCCAGATGGAATTATAGAATATGAAGAATATGGTAGAACGATGTATATGTGGTATTATAACGATTTGGAAAGCAATAAAAGAGGCGATTGTCTGAGCTACTCAGTAGATGTGCCAGAATAATTTTTCAAATTGGCTAATCTGCCACAACTGAATATGACCGTTAAGGTCAGATGAAGAAACCGATGTATTGAGCGTAAAGCGATCATGCGTCGGTTTTTCTTTTTGCAAAATAGTCCGGTGGACTGTTTTGCAAAACCGAAGGAACTGACAGAGCTTGAGACGGGGCGAAGTCAGTTTGTTCGGGCGGGAGTACAGAGGGTGCAACCCTTTGTGCATGGGTACAGGGAATGCAATACCCCTGTGCAGGTCAAGGGCGGCAGCCTTGCCCAGTTAAGTGGCGTTTCGCCACTTAGTACTGGGTATTACTTGACGCAGAAAGCCGCAAGGAATCAGCTTCGCTGCCCTTCTCCCCTGTCGGGGAAATCAAAAAGAAAAGGAGGAACTCATGTGAAATTAACAAGGCACAATGGACGAGCTGGAAAGAATGGCGTTTATAATCCGAAGCACAATGACCGCAGTTTTGACATTGCCAACAGCGAACACATTGACGAAGAACGAGCCAAACAAAATCTCTATTGGGACTGTTACAATGGCTTCCGCAATTTCAAAAATCCCGATAAGGAAAATGAGCTGTCTGCCACTTTTGAAGATGTGGAACAGCTTTTTTATCGTCAGCGGTATCGTGATTTTGTAACCGGACAGAACGAAAGAAATGTGAAGAACCGACACCCTGAAAGGAATAAGGAAACCGGTGATTTGCTCAAAAGCAAAAAGACCTGTCCAGAGGAAACGGTCTATCAGATTGGAACACTTGATAATCATGTTCCACCGGAACTGCTCATTGAGATTGTCACAGAATTTATGGAAATCGTAAATGAGCGTTTCGGCTCTCATGTCCATATCCTGAATTGGGCGCTGCACTTGGATGAAAGCACCCCTCATATTCACGAGCGTCATGTGTTCGACTGTGAAAATCAATATGGGGAGATTGCCCCACAACAGGAAAAGGCTTTGGAAGCACTGGGATTTGAACTGCCGGAACCGGAGAAGCCTGTCGGAAGAAAAAATAACCGCAAGATGACTTTCGATTCAGCCTGCCGAGTGTTGCTGTTCGATGTGGCGAAAAAGCATGGCTTACAACTGGAAGAAGAACCCGAATATGGTGGTCGTGCTTATCTGGAAAAACAGGACTATATTCTTTTCAAGCAAAAGGAGCAACTGGCAGCACAGGAGCAAAAGTTGGAAGAACTCACGATGAAGATTGAAGATGTGGAAGCTCTGGTGGACGAGGTTGCCGATATTGCCTATGACAAGGCGGTTGAGGTCGTTGCTGATACTGTAAAACTGGAAACGCACAAGGAGGATATTAAGCTGGTGGAGCAGTCTAAAGCGTGGGTTCTCTCCCCTGAGCGTAAGGCTTCAAAGAAAGAAGTTGAGTATGCAGTGAAACGATTGGATGGCGTGATTGCCAGAATCACAAACGCTATGAAATCAACCATTCAGAAAATCCAAACCACGCTGATGAAACCGGAGGTCAAAAAAGCCGGAACGGAGCAAATCAAGAAGAAAGCTAAAAGTTCCATTATAGAGCAGTTGAGCCGCAAAAAGAAAGAAATAGCAGAGCGTGAAGTCAGCCGGACGGATCAGGCAAAAAGCAAAAAACAGGATATGGAACTCTAAAGCACTTGCTGTTTTCACTTTGAAAATGACAGGTGCTTTTGCTTTAGGGAGTAAGAAAATATCTTCCATTCTTTAGGTTGATGAAGTATAATGATAGTAAGAAATTTTTTGTAATGACCTTAATCCAATAAGTGATTTTGCAATTATTCAGTAAAGGATGTAATTATATGAAAAAAGTATTGTTGCTTTCCAGTGTGATTATTATACTCGGTTTAACAGGCTGCTCTAACAAATATTTCAATGACTGGTTTAGCTCTGAACAAAATGAAACGGATAAGATGTGTCAACAAATTATCGAGGCATGTAAGCAACAGGATTCAGAGAAACTAAAATCTCTATTTTCCGAAGAAAGCAAAAAGAACATTGAGAATTTAGACACTGAAATCTCTGCTTTTTTCGATTATATTGAGGGCAGTATCCAAAGGTTTGAGGGCGATTGTGCATCATCAAGTGAAAGCAACTATGGTAAAAGGAAAACGGAATTGGATGGTATGTATCTCATATTGACAGAGAAGGAAAGGTATTGTATGAATTTTTATATGTATAGTCAGGATGATGAAAATGCCCAAAATGTGGGGATATATAAAATTGAAATTGCATTGGAGAGCGAAGTGGCTGAGGATAATTTTATATGGGATAATCCCCCAAACGGTATTTTTGTTGGAGGACAAAATTGATTTTTGTTATGAGAGAACATTAAAGTATAAATTTCGGATGGTATAAGAAAAACTGACTACAATTAAATCTTCACAGCTTTACTAAGCAGGAAATCTGAAAAGTTCTCCTGCTTTTTTGCACTCAAAATAGAATGTGGAACTCTAAGACACTTGCTGTCTTCGTTTTGAAAATGACAGGTGCTTTTGCTTTGGGAGGCAAGAAAAAATCTTCCATTCTTTAGGTTGATGAAGTATAATGTAAGCAACAAACTGTTAAGGAAACAATCGGAGTTGGTGTAAACGAAAAAGCAGCCTTGAGTTCTGATAAAAACTGCCCTTTCGTT